>JBEEIN010000222.1:0-8144 GCA_041169825.1 Pseudomonadota bacterium | reverse complement strand
ACAGGCCAAAGGTGTCGCGGGCGGCGGGCAGGTATTCATCGCGCAGGAAATCGCGCAGGCGGGTGTTCGCGCCATAGATTCCTTCGCCCACGGCCTTGCGATATTCGGCGGTCAGACGGGTGCGATCGGCCTCGGGCAGCGCCGGGTCCATGCCCTTGACCGGTTCCCAATAAGGCGATTGCTCAACCGGCAGCTTCAGCTGGGTATCCAGCTGTTCGATCATGTTGCGCACGGTCAGCTTGGTTTCGAGCACGCCATTGGCCTTGCCTTCACGGAACTTGGCGATCGAGCGATCGATCAGCTTCACGTAATCGGCATGGCGCTTCAGGTTGTTTTCGTGGTCGGCCACGGTCTTCATTGGGATCCCGGTCTTGCCGCTGGCGAGCGTCGGGTAGAAGGTGTGGAAGCCGAAGAAGTGATTAAGCGGCCGGGTATCGGTCAGTGCCAGGATTTCCGGGGTCAGGCCCTTCAGCGTGCTGGTCCGGTCATACTTGAACACGTCCCAGGCGATCTGGTCGGTCGGCGAAAGCTTGGTGCGGTCGATCTTCAGCAGCGCGGCCAGCTCGTCCTGGGCGGCCTGGCGTTCGGCATTGTTGTATTCCGGCGTCAGGTAATCGCCCAGCCGGTCGGCATAGCGGGTATCGCCGCGGAACAGGGCCGCCAGCGGATTGCGCTTCAGGCTGTCTTCATCGGACTTGGCAAAGAGGGCGAACAGCTTGTCATGCTCGCTCTGTGCGGCCGGGGCAGAGGCACTGTTCTGGGCCAGGGCCGGGGTGGTGATTGGAGCGGCCAGCAAGGCCGTGGCGAGCAGGGCGGAACGAAGCGACTTCATGGGCGTTTCCTTTGGCGGGAGGCAGTGTGTATTGCTTACATAATACAGCAATCTGCGGCAAGCAAGCAGCTCTGTTGGTCGCGACCTAGGCCGCAACCGCAATGACAGTTGTCAGGCTTCGATCAACCGTCGCTGCGGTTCGACGGACCGCTCAGGGAGCGATGCGGCCGCGCTCCATCACCCAACGGACCTTCTCGAGCGTGCGGATATCGCTGAGCGGATTGGCATCAACCGCGATCAGGTCAGCCGAAAAGCCGGGCGCGATCTGGCCGATTTCGCTTTCCATGCCCAGCGCCTTGGCCGCCACGGTGGTGGCACTGGCCAGGGCCTCGCGATTGGTCAGCCCGTTCTTGACCAGCAGGGCAAATTCCTCGCCGTTGCGGCCGTGCTCGAACACCCCGGCATCGGTCCCGAAGGCCACCGCCACGCCCAGTTGCTTGGAGCGCTGGACCTGCTTGCCGGCTGCTTCGACAGCCTGCCGGCCCTTCACTTCGACAGTCGGGGTATAAATGCCCTTGCCCAGCCGTGCGCGGACCCCTTCCAGCGCCATCAGCGTCGGGACCATGTAGGTGCCCTTGGCCTTCATTGCTTTGAGCGCGCCTTCATCGGCAAAGGTGCCGTGCTCGATCGTGTCGACCCCGGCCAGGACAGTGCTTTCGATGCCGCGGGCGCCATGGGCATGGGCCATGACCTTGAGGCCCAGCGAATGGGCCGTGGTCATGATCGATTCCAGCTCGGCTGAGGTGAAGTGGCCTTCCAGCCCTCGGCCCTGCTGGCTCAGCACCCCACCGGTCGAGGTGATCTTTATCACATCGGCCCCGGCGCGGCTGGCCTTGCGGACCTTTTCGGCGCACTCGACCGGGCCGGTGCAGGTATAGCCCTGATCGAGCACCGAATGGACATCTTCGCGGAAGCCTGTGGTGTCACCATGGCCGCCGACGATCGACAGGGCCGGTCCGGCCGCCACGATGCGCGGTCCCGGGATCAGGCCCTCCGCCGTGCCGCGGCGCAGGGAAAAGCCGGTATACTGGGCCGAACCGGCATCGCGCACCGTGGTGAAGCCGGCACGCAGGGTCAGCAGCGCATTCTTGGCCCCAACCACCATGCCCCATTCGTCAGGCTCGACCGCTTCGTTGCGGTAATCGGTGCCGGGGTCTGAAGTCAGGTGGACATGCAGGTCGATCAGCCCGGGCACCACGGTCTTGCCCGCCAGGTTGACCTCGCGCGCGCCGGCCGGGGCAGCGGGCGAACCCGGCACAACGCTGACAATCTTGCCATCGGTGACGGTAATGGTGGCCGGGCCGCTCGGCTCGCTCGCCGCGTCGCGCAGGACCGAACCGGCGCGGATGACGATGGTATCGGCCAGGGCCGGGCTGGTGCTGGCCAACAGTCCGGCCAAGGCGATCATAACTTTCTTCATCGGGTAACTCCCCCTCAATCTTCGGTTCAGGTGTGCCGCCTTATCCGCGCCCTGACAACCCGTGCTTACCGTCAGGAATCTGCGGATGATGACCGGGTTGAACCTTGAAGCAGGGCGGCGAAATGGGCAATTATGGTGTGCGAAAAGCGATAATCCGCTGCGGGATGGGGCAGCGCCTGCGACGGAGTGAATTGATGGTTGGCAATCGCTGGGCACTTTGGCGGACGACGCGGAGCGTCTCCACCCTGGCGCTGGCACTGGCGGCCGGGTCGGCATTGGCCCAGGCAACCCGCGCGCCGGAAAGTATCCTGCCGCCACCCGCCACCCAGGCGCCAGCAACACCCGCTCCTCAACCAAGCCCGCAGCCAAGCGCACCGGCGCCGGCGGCCACCCCGGTGCCACCGGCCACGCAAGTGCCAGCCGCACCCACGATCGAGCCTGAGCTGCCGGTGCTGGAGCCGGTGCTCAATTGGCAGGTCAGCGATGCCCAGGCCCTGGCCAAGGTGATCGAGGGGATCGGTGCGCACGGCCTGATCCCGGCCGACTACCAATTGGCAGAGCTGCGCGCGGCGATCCTCGCTGGCCCAGGCACAGCGCTGGATGAACAGGCGAGCCGCTCTTTCGCCTGGCTGATTGAAGACATGCGCGATGGCCGCACCCGCTATGACTCGCGTCAGCAGTGGTTCGTAGTGGATCCCGATGTCGATCAGCGCCCGACCGCGACCGTGATGGCCGAGGCCCTAGCCAGCAAGGATTTTGCCGGAACGATTGCCAGCCTTGCCCCCACTCATCCGGACTATGCCAAGCTCAAGGCCGCCCTGGCCAAGACCCCGGCAGCGGACAAGGCCACCCGCGCCCTGATTCAGGTCAACCTGGACCGCTGGCGCTGGCTGCCGCGCGATCTGGGCAAGTTCTACCTGCTGACCAACGTGCCCGAATTCCAGCTGCGGCTGACAGTCGATAACGAGATTATCCGGTCCTACCGCACCATCGTCGGCAAGCCGGGGCGGACGGCGACGCCGCAATTGGCCGAAGTGGTCGAAGGCGTGATCTTCAACCCGACCTGGACCGTGCCCCAGTCGATCGTGAAGGGGGAGAACCTGGGGGCGCAGCTGCTCGCCGATCCGGCCAAGGCCAAGCGCGAGAATTACAAGGTCACCAAGAACAAGGATGGTTCGATCACGGTGGTCCAGCAGCCGGGCCCGGGCAATGCCCTGGGTCTGATGAAGCTCGACATGCCGAACGAACATGCGATCTTCCTTCATGACACGCCCAACCGCAACCTGTTCAAGCTGGCCCAGCGCGCGCTGAGCCACGGCTGCGTGCGGACCGAGCGGGCGACCGAACTGGCGATTACCATGGCGATACTGGGGGCCGGGGTAACCCCGGACGATGCCGTGGCGATCGTCACCTCGGGCAAGTATACGCGCGTGGCGATGACCCGGACCTTCCCGGTCTACCTGACCTATTTCACCATGGCTTCGGACATCACCGGCAAGATGGGCAAGTTCAACGACCTCTACGGTCGTGACGCCCCCGTCCTCGCCAGCTTCGCCGCCCCCCGCCTGGCCTGGGATGGCAAGCGCAAGTCAACCGAGGCGGTGATCAAGCTGGATAATCCGCTTTAGTTTGCTGCGCCCTTCGCCTCTGCGAAGGGCTAGGCAACACTGGGCCGGGGGAGCGGGCCGGTGTTGCAAGTGAGGCCCGGATGGGCCGAACGCACAAACGGGATCAGACCTCAATCCGGTCGGCATAGAGCAGCCGACCGCCCGAGAGGTTCCACAGTGCTTCGTTGAAATGCGCCGGCGACATTGCGAAGCAGCCTTCGCTGCGACCCAGGCGGCCGAAGCGGGCGATGTAATCCTCGCGGGCATAGTCGGCCGGGTGCATCACGATGGCGCGGTCCAGCGCGTTGGAATTATCCGGATCAAGCCCATCGAGCCGCACCGAGGTACCATACTTGCCCTTGTACCATTCGCAGGTGAGATAGGCCCCGCGTGAGGTCGCCTCGGAACCGGGCACGTTGGAGAATGCCTGCAAGAAGCCGCTATGGGCCGGGTCGGAGCCGCGACCGTGGCTGACCAGGAAGGACTTAATCGTCCCGGCTTCCAGATTGACGAAGTGGAACCGCGGCAGGGTGCTGGGCCGGGCGAAGTCAGCAATGCCGACGATGTCATGCCGCCAGACCTTGGTCCCGGCGCGTTGCAATTCGCGCCGGGCGATTTCCAGCAGCCGGGCATCATAGGCCGCATTGGGCACAACCGTGGTCGGGAGACCCGATGGGGCAGGCGCAGGCGTGGTTGGCGCCACGCCAAAGGCTTCCTCAAACGCGCGCGACAGATTGCGGGCATGGGCTGACGAGGGCACAGCCACCGCCGCACCGGCGGCCAGTCCGCCCAACAAGATGTCACGCCTGTTCATGGCCCTGTTCATAGTGTGCTGTGGATAACCCAGCGCTTAACGCCGGTTCAAGCCTTTAAGCGGCAGAACCGCGTGCAGCCGCGCCAAGTTGCTGTAATGCCGTGCCATCGACGCGCATCACGGTCCATTCGTCCATCAGCCGCGCGCCCAGTTTCTGGTAAAAACCGATAGCCGGGCTGTTCCAGTCCAGCACTGACCATTCGAGTCGAGCGCAGTCCCGCTCCACCGCCAGCATGGCGAGATGCGAGAGCAGTGCCTTGCCCAGGCCCGTCCCCCGCGCGGCCGGCCGCACGAACAGGTCTTCCAGATAGATCCCGGGCTTGCCTTCGAAGGTTGAGAAATTGTGGAAGAACAGGGCAAAGCCCTGCGCCGCACCGTCGATCTCACCAATGACCACCTCGGCATAGGGGCGCGCGCCGAACAGCTTTTGCCCCAGCACGGCTTCGTCAAAGCGCACTTCGTGCAGCAGCTTTTCATAGTCGGCCAGATCGCGGATCAATTGCGCAATTAGCGGCAGGTCGGCGGACGTGGCGGGGCGGATCGAAATCGTCATGCCGGCGCCCCTAGGCCAAGTCGCGCCTTAAATCGAGGCCAGAGCACGCCAAGCGAGAGCCCGGTCATGACCAGGATGAAGGCCTGGATTTTCCACCCTTGCAGCGGCTCACCCAGCAGCAGTGCCGAGGAACCGAGGCCAAAGACCGGCACCAGCAGCGCCAGTGGGGCGACCTGCGTGGCCGGATGCTTGCCCAGCAGCCAGCCCCAGGCGGCATAGCCGAACATCGTATTGCCCACCGCCTGCCAGACGACGGCGCCCCAGGTGGACCAGTCCGCCGCCGCCACCCCGGCCGCCATGCGCGGCCAGCCTTCGGTCAGCAGGGCCATGACGAAAAGCGGGGGAACGGCAAAGACGCTCGACCAGACGACATAGTTCAGCATCGACACCGGCCCGGCCGCCCGCGCGGTCATATTGCCCAATGACCAGCTCAGCGCTGCGCCCAGCACCAGCAGCAGGCCCAGCGGCGTGGCGCTGCCATCGGTATGCCAGCCAATTGTCGCGAGGCCGGCGACGGCCAGCGCCATGGCCGCGATCTGATAGGGCGCGATCCTTTCCCCGGTCAGCCGCATCGACAGGCCAATGGTCATGAAGACCTGGGTCTGGACCACCAGGCTGGCCAGGCCGGGCGTGATGTCCGCGCGCATCGCGGTGAACAGCAGCCCGAACTGGCCCGCGCCGATCAGCACGCCATAGGTCGCCAGGTTCTTCAGCGGCACGGCCGGACGCTTGATGAACAGCGCCATCGGCAGGAAGGCCAGGCTGAAACGCAGCGCCGCCAGGGTCAGCGGCGGCAGGTGCGCCAGCGCCAGCTTAATGACGACGAAATTGGTGCCCCAGACGGCCATGACGCCCAAGGCCAGCAGCAGGTGCAACGGGGGCAGGTGACCCGCCGGGCCGCGTGCACTCACGCGGTTTTTCCGTGCAGGCTGTCCATGCTTGCAACCGCGCCGCTTTCGATCTCGGCCGCCTTTTCCTCGACCAGCTTGACGATGTGGTCGATCATATTGTCGTCCTGGACGTGGTGATCGGTCACCCCGCGCAGGTAGACCATGTGCTTGCCGTTGCCGCCGCCGGTTACGCCGATATCGGTCTCGCGCGCTTCGCCGGGGCCATTGACCACGCAGCCCAGCACCGAAAGGCTCATCGGGGTTTTGATGTGGCTGAGCGCGTCCTCAAGCTTTTGCACCGTACGGATCACGTCAAAGCCCTGCCGCGCGCAAGAGGGGCAGGAAACGACCCGGACCCCGCGGGTGCGCAGGCCCAGGCTCTTCAGGATTTCATAACCGACCCGCACTTCCTCTTCCGGCTCGGCCGACAGGCTGACGCGGATCGTATCACCGATCCCGGCCCATAGCAGGTTGCCGATGCCGATCGCGCTCTTGACCGTGCCACCGATCAGCCCGCCCGCCTCGGTAATGCCCAGATGCAGCGGGCAATCGACCGCTTCGGCCAAGCCCATATAGGCCCCCACCGCCAGGAACACGTCGCTGGCCTTCACCGCCACCTTGTATTCGTGGAAATCATGGTCCTGCAGCAACTTGATGTGATCGAGCGCGCTCTCGACCAGCGCTTCGGGGCAAGGCTCGCCGTATTTTTCGAGCAGGTCCTTCTCCAGGCTGCCGGCGTTGACGCCGATCCGGATCGCGCAGCCATTGGCCTTGGCGGCGCGAACCACCTCGGCAACGCGCTCGCTGGAGCCGATATTGCCGGGGTTGATCCGCAGACAGGCCGCGCCCGCATCAGCCGCTTCGAGCGCGCGCTTGTAGTGGAAATGGATGTCGGCCACGATCGGCACCCGCGCCGCCTTGACGATCTTGGGCAGGGCCGCGGTGCTCTCCACGTCCGGGCAGGAGACGCGGATGATGTCGGCCCCGGCTTCTTCACAGCGGCGGATCTGGTTGATCGTCGCCACCGGATCAGAGGTGAGCGTGTTGGTCATGGTCTGGACCGTGATCGGCGCATCGCCGCCCACGGGAACCTTGCCCACCATGATCTGCCGGGATTTGCGCCGCGCGATCTCGCGCCAGGGACGGACTGAAGACATGGCGCGTCCTTAAAGCATGGACCGGATCAGGCAAAGCCCGATCCTTGGGCCCGATCCTTGGGCCCGAACCTTGTGCAGGTTCAGCTCAGAACAGCTGGGCGAAGAGGAATTCCTCGTCGAGCTGCTCGCCGACGCGGAAGGTGATGTCGGCCACTTTGTCAAAGCCATAGCGGCGATAGAAGCGGTGGCCACCGTCGTTATAGGCATAGACCGAAATCTGCACCTCATCCGCACCGCGGGCGGCGAATTCGCCCATGGCCCAGTCCATCAGCTTGCCGCCGATGCCCATGCCGGTTGCGTCAGGGGCGGTGTAAAGCTGCTTCAGCTCCATCACCCGCTGGCCCCGAGCATGCTCCGGAAAGCCACAGGTCAGCCCGATCTTGCAATAGCCCAGCAGCACGCCGTCCTGTTCGGCCAGGCGATAGACGCGGTCCGGATTGGCCAGTTCGGCGGCGATGGCCGGTTCGGACAGGCTCTCGGTCAGGAAGGTGGTCAGGTCCTGTTCGGTGTAAAGCGGGCCGAACTTGGCAACGAAAGCATCGATCGCCAGGCGCGACAGGGCGGGAATATCGGCGTCGCAGGCCGGCCGCAGCAGCAGTCCGGAGGTGTCACCCACGCGGGCGGCCCTGCGGATAGGTGCCAAGCACGCGCAGTTCCTTGCAGTGGAAGGCCAGTTCTTCCAGCGCGCGGTCGACCGCCGGATCGCCCGGGGCGCCGACGATATCAGCGTAGAACCGGGTGGCGGCAAAGCTGGCGCCCTTCTGGTAGCTTTCCAGCTTGGTCATGTTGACGCCGTTGGTCGCAAACCCGCCCAGCGCCTTATAGAGCGCGGCGGGGATGTTCTTCACCTCGAAGACGAAGGTGGTCATGG
>JBEEIN010000221.1:0-5389 GCA_041169825.1 Pseudomonadota bacterium | reverse complement strand
CGCAAGCGTCTGAAATCGATCATTGCCGAAATGGACCTGCCCAAGGCCATGGGCTGCATCGTCCGCACCGCGGGCCTGCAGCGGACCAAGACCGAGATCAAGCGTGACTTCGACTACCTCGCCCGCCTGTGGGACGACATTCGCGAAACCACGCTGAAGAGCACGGCCCCGGCGCTGATCCATTCGGACAGCGACCTGATCAAGCGGGCGATCCGCGACATCTACAACCGCGAGATCGAGGAAGTCGTGGTTGAGGGCGAGCATGGCTATCGCCTGGCGCGCGACTTCATGAAGATGCTGATGCCGAGCCACGCCAAGCGGGTGAAGCAATATGCCGATCCGGTGCCGCTGTTCCAGCGCTATGGCGCGGAAGACCAGCTGACCGCGATGTATGATCCGGTCGTCCAGCTGAAGAGCGGCGGCTATATCGTCATCAACCCGACCGAGGCACTGGTATCGATCGACATCAACTCGGGCCGCTCGACCAAGGAGCACGGGATTGAGGCGACAGCGCTCAACACCAACCTTGAAGCCGCGCGCGAAATCGCTCGCCAGTTGCGCCTGCGCGACATGGCCGGACTGGTCGTGATCGACTTCATCGACATGGAATACGGCTCGAACGTCCGCAAGGTCGAGAAGGCCATGAAGGACGCGCTCAAAAACGATCGCGCCCGGATCCAGGTTGGCCGCATTTCCAGCTTTGGCCTCATGGAAATGAGCCGTCAGCGCCTGCGCACCGGCGTGCTGGAAGCAACCACCCGCCAGTGCCCGCACTGCGATGGCACCGGATTGGTCCGCACGGCCTCCAGCGCGGGCCTTTCAGCCCTGCGCCTGATCGAAGACGAAGCCGCCAAGGGCAAGGGTTCGATCATCTCGTTGTTCGCCAGCACCGAAGCGGCGGTCTACCTGCTGAACGCCAAGCGCGCCGATCTGGCTGAAATCGAAGAGCGTTATGGCGTGCGCGTTGAAGTTCTGCCCGAGGGTGAGAACGAGGGCGCCAAGATGCGCGTCGCTTCGTCTGGCCCGCGTCCCGAATTCGTGCCCAAGTTCGAGCCGATCGCGCTTGAGGATGATGACGACATTGCCGACATCGCCGACGAAGATGAAGACGATGATCGCGACGAGGACGAGGGCCGTGAGCGCAGTGGCCGCCGCGAAGATGGCGAAGGACGCGGTAAGCGCCGCCGTCGCCGTCGTCGTCGCGGGGGGCGTGATCGCGAAGACGGCGATGCTGCCGAAAATAGCGAGACCGACGAGAATGAGGACGCTGGTGACAGCGAAGAACAGGATCGTGAAGACGGTCCGGCTGGCGAAACGGACGAGCAGCGCAAGCGTCGTCGTCGCCGCCGCCGGGGCGGTCGCGGCCGCAACGGCAATCGCGAAGAGAACGGCGAAGCCGAGGGTGGCGAAAGCGCTGAAGCTGACGAGGCCATCGTCGAGGCAGTGAGCGCCCCGGCCGAAGTGGCTGAGGAGGCACCGGCCAAGCCGAAGCGGACCCGCAAGAAGAAGGCTGACGAAGCGCCTGCAGCGGCTGAAGCCGAAGCACCGGTTGCCGAGCCTAAAGCTCCGGCTGAGGAAGCGCCGACCAAGCCCAAACGGACCCGCAAGAAAAAGGCCGATGAAGCCCCGGCAGAGGCTGAAGCCGAAGCACCGGTTGCCGAGCCTGCAGCTCCGGCTGAGGAAGCACCGGCCAAGCCCAAGCGGACCCGCAAGAAAGCTGTGGCATCAGAGGCGGAAGATCAGGGCGATAACGCCATTTCGACCGAAGCGAAGGGCGAAGGCAGCCCCCGCCGTGGCTGGTGGCAACGCACCTTTGGTGAATAGGCACCAAGCCAGAATTCCCCGCCATGCCTGATCCGCGTCCTGCGCATCATCGGGCTGGCGGGGGATTTCGCAATCCCCCGGGAAGCCCTCCACGAAGGGCGACCCTGGGCGATATGCTGAAGTTCCTGCTGCTTGATATGCGTCGGGCAAAGCTGCCGCCGCTGCCTCCGGGACTGGTAGCCAAGCAACCGCTCGATCTTGCTGCCATGCAAGACAACGAAGTCGCTTGGCTGGGCCATGCCTGTTTCGCTTTGCGGCTCGACGGTCGGCTGGTGTTGACCGATCCATTCCTGGGCCGCACCGCCGGGCCGCTTGGCTTCGGTCCGAAGCGCTTCCTGCCACCGGCGGTAGCGGCCTCCGCTCTCCCCCGGCTCGACCTGATCGTCATCAGCCACAACCACTATGACCATATCGATGCCGCGGCATTGCGTGCCTATCGCTGGCGAGCTGAGACCCCAGTCATCTGCCCGCTGGGTGTGGGCAAGCTACTGCGTCGGTTGGGCTACTCGAACGTCACAGAACTGGATTGGTGGCAGGATTGCGCCCTGGCTGATCTTACGATCACCGCCCTCCCAGCTGTGCACTTTTCCGGTCGCGGGTTGTTTGATCGCAACCGGACGCTGTGGGCAAGCATGGCAATCGCCTCGCCGCACCGCAAAGTCTGGTTTGGTGGGGACACCGGTTACGGCGCAGTGTTCCGCGAGATCGGCGAGCGCGCCGGGCCCTTCGACCTGGCACTGGTCGGGATCGGGGCCTATGAACCTCGGATCATCATGGAAGCGAGCCACGCGACCCCGGAAGAGGCTATCGCGATCGCCCGCGATATTCGCGCGCGCGTTGCAGTCGGCATGCATTGGGGCAGCATCATGCTCACTCCCGAAGATCCATTCGAAGCCCCCATGCGGTTTCGGAAAGCCGCACAAGACCAGCAATACGG
This sequence comes from Pseudomonadota bacterium, assembly GCA_041169825.1. GTDB lineage: Bacteria > Pseudomonadota > Alphaproteobacteria > Sphingomonadales > Sphingomonadaceae > Novosphingobium. Next base: position 2,628 of record JBEEIN010000221.1, on the reverse strand, counting down.
TGAAGCGAACGCCTGGATCATGCAGGTCGGTGAAGTACGGCAGTTCTAGGCACCGCTTTTGGTTGCTGCCCCCCATTCCATCCACCCGGCGAAGCGGGGCACCTTAGGCGCATATTGCGCACCCAACGGATCGAGTTCGAAGCCGCTCCGCTGAATGGACGCGCCGACGGGTCGTGTCAGATGGCAACCTCCGGCGATCCGCTTCCAGATTGGCTCAATCCGCCCCTGCCAACGGGCAACGTCAGCATCTGGCGCGGCACCATGCTCCGCAAAAAGCAAATTCCCGCCTGGCCTGAGCACGCGGCGCATTTCGCGCAGGGTTTGGGCCGGATCCTGAACCGAACACAGTGTGAAGGTGCAGACGACCGTGTCGAAGCTCTCATCCGCGAAGGGGATTGCTTCGCCCGTGCCGTGTCGAATGTCGTGGTCCCAACCCTTTTGCTCGGCCGCGCTGCGCGCGAATTCGAGCCCCTTGGCTGACGGATCGACCCCCGCATAGGAACTGATCCGCGCAGGATCATAGAGTGGCTGGTTCAAGCCGCCGCCGCACCCAAGCTCTAATACCGCCCCAGAGGCTAACGGAACGACCTTCTCCCGCAGCTTCATGATCGCCGGGCCTGAACAGGCACACCGGATCAAACGTGGTACCACGTGTTCTTCGTACCAATTGCCCAAGCCCATCACTTCCCCCTCTTCCCCTGGTCAAATTGTCCGGCCATGATGGCACAAACAGTTCACGGGGAAAGCAGCAATGCAGGTTTATCGCACACCAGATGATCGTTTCGAAAACTTGCCCGATTTTCCCTATACCCCTCGCTATCACACGCTGAAGTCCGGTTTACGCCTGCATTACATTGACGAGGGGCCTGCAGAGGGCCGACCAGTTCTGCTCCTTCACGGCGAGCCGACCTGGTGTTACCTGTGGCGGCACATGATCCCATTGCTAACCGCACAGGGTTACCGGGTGCTTGCCCCGGACCTGATCGGGTTTGGGCGCTCGGACAAGCCACTGGGCCGCGACAGCTATTCCTACGCCGGCCAGGTCGCCTGGATCCGGGAGTGGGTTGAGGCGATGGACCTGAGGGACGTCACGCTGGGATGTCAGGACTGGGGATCGTTGATCGGCCTCCGGGTAGTTGCCGAATTACCGGATCGGTTTGCCGCGATTGCCCTTTCCAATGGGGGTCTGCCCGACGGCCAGGAACCACCGCGGGCTTTCGCCATCTGGCGCGCCTTTGCCAAGTATAGCCCGCTGTTCCCCATTGGCGGGATCATCAAGCGCGGGATGAAGCGGGCGCTGTCCCAAGCTGAAATCGCCGCCTATGACGCCCCCTTCCCGTCCCGCGCGAGCAAGGCCGCTGCCCGGGCCTATCCGCCGCTGGTGCCCTTCAAGGGCAATGTCGCCGTGCCCGACCAGCTTCGCGCCTGGGAGGTTTTCCGCAAGTGGGAAAAGCCCTTCCTTTGCTGTTTCTCGGACAAGGATCCGATTACGCGCGGCGGTGATGCGCTGTGGCTAGAGCGGGTGCCGGGCACGCGCGGTCTACCGCATCGCACGCTGAGCGGCGGACACTTTATCCAGGAAGACGATCCGGCTGGCTTTGCGGCGGCGATCATGGCTGCTGCAGAGCATGGTTAACTAGCGTTTAGATTTCAGTGGATTGAACCACTTGCAATCCATTGTCCCGATTGCCCGATCGCATCGCAGTGCTATGATCCGCCGCCATGGAACAACAGGCGCAGCTCAAAACTGGAGGCGCGGTGCTGCCGGAGCTTACGGCCAAGCAGCGCGAGGTTATGGCCCTGGTTGCGGATCATCGCACCAGCAAGGAAATTGCAGGCCTGCTGGGCATATCGGAATCCGCTGTGAACCAACGGATTGAAATGATCCGGTCACGCCTCGGCGGAATCCCGCGGGGTGAGATTGCGCGGCTTTATCGCCAGCAATTTGCGCGGGAACAAGCGATTGCTGCACCTGCGGCATCAACATATGAAAAAATTCAGGTTCATTCAGCCGCTTATTCCGGCCAAGGGATAAGCGTGGAGGGTCCTTCAGGCTATGCTGCTGCCCCAACGCAGCCCGGCCAGCCTGGATCAGGGTCGCAACCTTCCCATCCGCTCCTCCCGGCCTGGTTAGCCTGGCTTGGCCGGGAGGAGCTTTTCGCTTCTGCGGTTCGGCTGATGCTCGTGATTTCGCTGGCCGTGATCGGCGTGGCCGCTGCCGCCACGATAACCGAGCTCATCGGTGTTGCGACCAGCAACTGAAAAGCTGCACAGAGGTGCTTGCTCCTTCGCGCTGAATCGCTAGAGGGAAGCCGTAACGGTTAAACGACCGCTTAGCGACAGGGATCGACATGGCCACTTTCACGCTTCCTGCTAACAGCAAGATCACGGGCAAAGCGCAGCACCACAAGGCTGATGGCGCGGCCCATGTGAAGAAGTTCACCGTTTACCGCTATGACCCCGATAGCGGCGAAAACCCGAGCTATGACACCTTCGAAATCGACCTCGACAATTGCGGTCCGATGGTCCTCGACGCGCTGATCAAGATGAAATCCGAACAGGATCCTTCGCTGACCTTCCGCCGTTCCTGCCGCGAAGGGATCTGCGGATCCTGCGCGATGAACATGA
>JBEEIN010000220.1:0-32739 GCA_041169825.1 Pseudomonadota bacterium | reverse complement strand
CGCCGCTGACCCGCGACGAGGACGTGCTCGACACCTGGTTCTCCTCCGCGCTGTGGCCCTTCGCCACGCTCGGCTGGCCGGAAGCGGACGCGCCTTTGCTGACCAAGCACTATCCCAACGACCTGCTCATTTCCGGCTTCGACATCCTGTTCTTCTGGGATGCCCGGATGATGATGATGGGCCAGGCAATGACCGCGCAGAACCCTTGGAAGCGGCTGTACCTGCATGGGCTGGTGCGCGCGCCGGATGGGCAGAAAATGTCCAAGTCCAAGGGCAACGTGGTCGATCCGCTGGGCCTGATCGACCAGTACGGCGCCGATGCGCTGCGCTTCTTCATGGCGGCGATGGAAAGCCAGGGCCGTGACATCAAGATGGATGAGAAGCGGGTCGAAGGCTATCGCAACTTCGCAACCAAGCTGTGGAACGCAGCCCGCTTCTGCCAGTCGAACGGCATCGGCGCGAGCCACACGGTCGCCGCACCCGCTGCGACCTCGGCGGTCAACAAGTGGATCATCGGCGAAGTCGTCGAAACCCTGGCCGAGCTGGACAAGGCCATGGCCGACCTGCGCTTCGATGCCGCGGCCAACGCGGTCTACCACTTCGTCTGGGACCAGTTTTGCGATTGGTACATCGAACTGATCAAGGGCAATTTCGATGCCGAGACCAAGGCCGTGGCCGGTTGGGTGCTCGACCAGATCCTGGTCATGCTCCACCCCTTCATGCCCTTCGTTACCGAAGAGCTTTGGTCCAAGCTGGGCGATCGGCCGGACCATCCGCTGATCACCGCGCAATGGCCGCAGCCGGGCGCCAGCGTTGATGCTGCTGCCAAGGCCGAGGTTGACTGGCTGATCGCGCTGATCGGCAACCTGCGCACCGCGAAGAACGAGCTGGGCATTGCCCCGGGCGCCAAGCTGGATGCCTTCCTGCCCGAACCGAGCGCCGCTACGCGCGGGATCATCGAGCGTAATCCGGCAGCGATCGAGCGCCTGGCGCGGCTCAACGGTATCCGCTTTGAACCAGCCCCGGCCGGTGCCGCCATGCAGGTTGGTGCCGGCGATGCCAATGTGATCATTCCGCTTGAAGGCGTGATCGACATTGCCGCCGAGAAGGCCCGCCTGGCCAAGGCACTGGAAGTTTCGACCAAGGAGGCCAAGAGCCTTGAAGGCCGTCTCTCCAACGCCGCTTTCGTCGAAAAGGCCAAGCCCGAAGCGGTTGAAAAGGCCCGGGCCGACCACGCCATGCACCAGTCCGAGGCCGAACGCCTGGCCGCGGCGTTGGCACGGCTGGGGTAATGCCCTCTCCCTTGATGGGGGAGGGGCTCAAGCTCAGCCCTCTGTCCTAGTTGGTGCAAATCTGCCAAGGACGCTGCGCCATGCTGACGCTTGCCACCACGACCCCCGGCGAACCGGAAATCTTTGCCTCGCTGCAAGGTGAAGGGCCCAGCATTGGTCGCCCCGTAGCCTTCGTCCGGCTGTCGCGCTGCAACCTCGCCTGCACCTGGTGCGACACTGCCTATACCTGGCGGTTCGAGGGCGATAATCGCCCGCACCGCGATGGCCTGACCTTCGAACGCAAGGTCAACCAGATCGTGCTGGAAGAGGCAGAGGTGGCCGCGCGGATCATGGCGCTGGGGCAGGACCGGCTGGTGATCACCGGTGGTGAGCCCCTGCTGCAAGGGGCTGCGCTGGCGCGGATGGTCGCCCTGCTCGATGGCATGACCGTGGAGATCGAAACCAACGGCACCGTCGCCCCGCATCCGGCGCTCGACCCATTGGTCAGCCAATACAATGTCAGCCCAAAACTGAGCCATTCGGGGAATCCCATTGACTCTGCACAGATTCCCGAACGTCTGGTCGAGTGGATTCAAAAACCTCAAGCTTGGTTTAAGTTCGTCGTGGCCACCCCAGACGATGTCGCCGAGGTGATCGCACTGATCGCGGCGCATAGCCTGCCGCGCGAGCGGGTCTTCGTCATGCCCGAAGGGACCGACAGCGAAACACTGCGGACACGCGAACGCTGGCTGGCACCGCTGGCGCTGCAACAGGGGCTGCGGCTGACAGACCGCATGCACATCCATCTTTACGGGGACACGCGCGGAACATGAGCGAGACTTCATCGGGCACCAGTCCCCTGCGAGGGAGCCTGACCGAAGGGCCGTTGACGCGGACCCTGTTGGTTTTTGCTCTGCCGCAACTGGTCGGCAACGTTCTGCAAAGCCTGAACGGATCGATCAATGCGATTTGGGTCGGCCAATTGCTGGGCGATGAGGCCCTGGCTGCCACGGCCAATTCAAACATCCTGATGTTCCTACTCTTCGCCCTGGTCTTTGGCTTTGGCATGGCCGCCACCGTGCGCATCGGCCAAGCCTGGGGCGCCAAGGATGTCATCACGGCGCGCCGAATCCTGGGCACGGCGTTGGGGCTGACCGGGGCAATCTCGCTGGTGATGGCCACACTGGGGATCCTGTTTGCCGACAAGGTGCTGGACCTGTTGGCGACGCCCGGCGCGGCGCACGATCAGGCCTTGGCCTACTTGCGCGTGGTGTTCATCGCCAACCCGATCGCCACGATCACCACGATCATCGCGATGAGCCTGCGCGGATCGGGCGATGCGGCCACCCCGCTGCGCTTCATGATCCTGGCGACCGTGCTGGACGTTGCGTTGAACCCGGTCCTGATTTTGGGCCTTGGCCCGGCCCCGGCGCTGGGTATTGCCGGATCGGCCTGGGCCACGGTGATCGCCACCAGCATCGGCTTTGTCGCGATGATTGGCTGGATCTATGCCAAGGACCTGCCGCTGCGGCTGCGCGGGGCCGAACTGGCCTGGCTCCGGCCGCGCTGGGAAGAAGCGCGATACCTGCTATCGCGGGGGCTGCCGATGGGCGCGCAGATGCTGATCATCTCGGGCGCCGGGGTGATCATGATCGGGCTGGTCAATCGCGAGGGTTTGATCACGGCGGCTGCTTATGGCGCATTGCTTCAGATCTGGAACTATATTGGCATGCCGGCCATGGCGATTGGCGGCGCGGTCAGCGCAATGGTCGCGCAGCATATCGGTGCCGGGCGCGAAGACCGGGTCGACGCGATTAGCCGCACTGGCGCGCTGGCCAACCTGGCGATGACCGGGTTGATGATCGCCGCGCTGGTGCCGTTTGACCGGCCCGTGCTTGAACTGTTCCTCGGCGCAAGCAGCCCGTCTGTGGCCACCGCCCTGCATATTCAGGACCTGGCGATCTGGACCTATCTGCCCTTCGGCGTAACGATTGTGCTGTTCGGCACCCTGCGCGCCTATGGGGTGATCTACGCCCAGCTCGCCGTGCTGTTCATCGCCATGTATGCGGTCCGGCTTGGCGCATACCATTTGCTCTATCCCATGCTGGGGGCAGATGCCTTGTGGTATTCGTTCCTGCTCAGCTCGGTTACTTCGCTGGTGCTGACCCTGCTGACCTACTTCAAGCTGCCCTGGCGGCAGCGGATGCTCGAGCGGATTTTGTCGGCACGAGAAGGTGTAGCAGCGTAATCCGGTTTACCGACCCTGTGCGCGCCAGCGCTGGACAGTCCGCTCGACCATTCCCTCTTCGCCACCGGAATGGCGCCACAAATCACTGAACGAAGGGTCGGCCGAGGCCGGGCGCTTGGCCTCGTCGAGCTCGTCGAAGGTCATGCGGATCGGGATTGAGACGCCCTCGCCGCAGATGATGCATTCCCGGTTGCGCAGCGCGGGGATCGCATCAAGGAAGCTCCGCGCCCCTTCGGGCATGGCCGCCTTGACGAAGGCCTGGTCACTGTCGTTGTTGAGGCGCATCGAGATGATCGTGCCACACTGCGACAGCACGCCTTCGGCAAGGTCGGACGGGCGCTGCGTGATCAGGCCCAGGCTGACGCCGTACTTGCGCCCTTCCTTGGCAATCCGGCTGAGGATTTTGCCGACCGAGGACCCGTCAGCATTCTTTTCGCTCGGCACATAACGATGGGCCTCCTCACAAACGAGCAGGACTGGCCGGGTCTTCTCGTCCCGCGCCCAGATCGCGAAATCGAATACCAGGCGGCTCAGCACCGCCACTACAGTTGCGGTAATGTCCGAGGGCACGCCCGAAACGTCGATGATCGAGATCGGCTTGCCGCGGCTAGGTAGGCGGAAGATCTTGGAGATGAACTCAGCCATGGTATCGCCCACCAGCATGCCGGAGAACATGAACTGGAAGCGCGGATCGGCCCTGAGCTCGTCGATCTTGGTCTTGATCCGCATATAGGGCGCAGTCGAAGTCGACTTGTCGAGCTTGCCCATCTCGGTCTGGATCAGGTTGGTCAGATCGGACAGCAAATAGGGGATCGGGCTATCAACTGTGATTTTGCCCATGCCTTCGGCCAACCGGTTTTTGGATCGCGCCGCCAACAGGCACTTGCCAAGGATGTCCATGTCCTCTTGCCGATCATTGCCGCTGGAAGTCAGGAATACTTCGCAGTGCTCTTCAAAGTTCATCAGCCAGTAGGGCATCTGCAGGTTGGAAACGTCGAAGATCATCCCCGTCTGCTTGAAGGCGGCGGAATACTCGCCGTGCGGGTCGATCATCACGATGTGCCCCTCGGGCGCGCACTCACAGATTCGATGGAGGATCAGGGCGGCGCTGGTTGATTTGCCTGTCCCGGTCGAGCCGAGCAGGGCGAAGTGCTTGCCGAGCATGGAATCGATATAGAGGCCGGCGCGAATATCACGGGTTGGAAAGACGGTGCCGACCTGGATTGAGGAACGCCCGTCGCTGGCATAAATCTGCTTCAGGTCGTTGCTGGTTGTAGGATAGATAAGCGCCCCCGGGATCGGGTAGCGCGTGACACCGCGGCGAAACGAATGAATGCGTCCGGTCAGGCGCTCTTCATCGCCCTCGCCCAGAAAGTCGATCTGCGCCATAATTCCGCCCGGCGTCTTGGCGTTCTGGCGCTGAGTGCGGACCGAGGCGAGCAGCCAGCCCTTGCCGACACGGATCTTGACCTGGCTGCCAACCTGCCCGGCCAGGGCAACCGAGGGGTCCTGGTCATTAGCGCATTCCTGCAGCCGTTGGAGGTCGAGCGCGATGGCCGAACCTGATCCAGAGATCTCGAGTACAATGCCAATAGGATCGCGCGAATTGTCGACTGCCATCTCGCCAACAGTGTCGGGCTTAAGCTCGGCAGCCGCAGTGTCAGGCCGACCAAACCCAGGGTTATTGGCGCTTTCCATGCCGCTTAGGTCCCCTGCTTGCTGCGCGGCGTAGCATAAGCAAAGGGGGTTAAGACGCCCTAAACAAGCGCGAAGAGTCGGCCGGCAACAAAACCCATCCCGACCGAGACCATCACGGCCAGAAGGCCATAGAGGAAGCCGTTGTCATCGGCGAACTGCGCAACCAGGCGTTCAAATCCCACCTTGCGCACTTCGACCCGGGCAACGGCGGAGGCAACCACCCGGCCCTTGCTGATAGCGAAGGTCTCGGCGGTGTAGGTGCCGGTCTGAACCGAGGACGGCAAACTGATCCGGGCTTGGTAGAGGACCTGCTCGCTGATGTTCACACCGTGCGGGTCTTCCTTGTAAAGCCCTTCGCGGACCCGGCGTTCGACCAAACCCGCCGAGAAGCGGCGCTGCTCCGCAGGGTCAAAGGCCCCGATCGGCGAAAGCTGCAGCCAGGGGAGGCCCAGCTCGTAAATCGCCGCCGTCTTCTGGTCGACGACCTGATCGATCGGTTTGGACGACGCGACAGCAAAAAACGCCGGCGCCGAACGAAACTCGGCACTGTCAGCATTGACCCAGATCCCGGCAATCCGCTGCTTCTCGCGCAGGACAATGGCATTTGTTGGGCCTTTGAGCACGACAACGATGTCATAATCCTGCCCGGCACGACTGCCCTCGGGCGTAAGGATCGCGCCATAGAGCAGCAGTTCGGTACCGGTGAAGCCCTGGCGCACCTGGATCTCGTGCTGCGAGACCTCGGGCACCAGGATCGGGTCCCGCGCAGCGCCCAGCAGGACCAGGCAGAGCAAGGCAAACAGGGCTCTCACAATGGCGAGTCCGTGTAGATCTCGTCCGGCTGCCAGGCGAGGCCGATCAACATCCGCAGCGCAATCAGCAGGACAATCGCGGCCAGGACGAAGCGGAGCCGCTCCGCCGACAGTTTCTGCGCCAGCTGCGAACCGATCTGCGCTCCTGAAACCGAACCGATCAGCAGCAGGACAGCCAGAACGATGTCGACTGCCTTGGTCGTCAAGGCGTGCATCATCGTCGTGATCATGGTGACGAAAAGGATCTGGAACAGCGATGTGCCGACGACGACATTCGCGCTCATCCCCAGGATATAGAGCATCGCCGGCACCAGCACGAAACCGCCGCCAATCCCCATCAGCATGGTCAGAACGCCAGTGAACATCCCCAGCAGCAGCGGCGCGAGTGGCGAAATGTACAGGCCGGAGCGATAGAACCGCCAGCGCAACGGCAGGTTGGCGACCATCGGGTGATGGCGGCGCTTGCGCGCTGGCAGGGGCACGCCGGTCCGCTGCGCCTTGACCGCGGCCCAGCTTTCGCGCGCCATCAGCGTGCCGATCGTGCCCAGCAAGCCGACGTAAAGCAGGTTGATGACGATATCGATCTGGCCCCATTGCTGCAGGATGCGAAACAGAACCGCGCCGATGCCGGTGCCGATCACCCCGCCCGCGACCATCACCGTCCCCATGTGATAATCGACCCCGCCGCGCCGGGCATGAGCGAAAACGCCGGAAACTGATGCGCCGGTCACTTGGCTGGCGGCAGAAGCCGCCGCCACCGTGGGTGGAATGCCGTAGAAGATCATCAACGGGGTGGTCAGGAACCCGCCGCCCACGCCAAACATGCCTGACAGGATTCCGGTCAGCCCGCCAAGCGCGACAATGACCAGGCCGTTGACCGCCAGGTTGGCAATGGGAAGGTAGACGTCCATCTGCTTGGCATGGCTAGCCCAGCGGCACGGCAGAAAAAAGGCGTAAAGCGCTAGAAACCTGCGGACAGCGTAATCGCCGGGCCGGTATTTGGTGCTGCATTACCTGCGGCGCGCAGCCGCCAGTCAGCGGACAGACGACCTTGCGCCGCGCCGATCGGGAAATCGAGTGTCGCCGTCGGCCCCAGATCAAGCCGACTGGCATCCTTCTGCGCCCCGCCCCAGCCACCAAGACCGAGACGCAATTCGCTGCGACCGATCCGGGCAAGGTGTTGCTCGATCCGCACCTGCCCATCGACAAAAGCCGTTCCGCCAGCCCCACCAACGTAGCCCGCCTGACCATAGACTTCGGTCGACAGACCGCCGCCCAGCGGCAGGCGGGGTAACTCGGTTACCACCGTGAATGCGGGGCGGAGTGTTGTGCCCACGGTCTGCCGGGTAGCGCGCAGCTCCGCTTGGAGCGCCAAGGGCAAAGCCGCCAGTGGTCGCGCCGAAACGCCGAGGGCCGCTTCTTCGCCGCGCGGGGAACGTAAGGCGCTGCTCGCGCGCAGAAACAATGACGGACTGCGCGAATTGGCCGCATTCAGCCGATAGCGAATCACCGCACCGGCTTGGCTTGTGCCATAGCTTGGCGAGGGCAATCCGCTTGCCGTCACGCCTGCGCCGCCAGTGCGCAGCAGCAACCAACTATCGGCCGACCAACGGCCGCTGCCCGATCCCGCGCCGACCAGATTGCGGGCCACGGCCGGAACCAAGCGGGCTTGATGATCGGCATTCTGGCTGAAACGGTCGATGATAAAGCGTGGAACCGGCAACTGTGCCACGCCGGCCATCCAGGCAAGCTGGTGTGCGGCCGCGGCCCTGCTGCCAGCAAAGGCTTCTCCACCAGGACCGAATTCGGGGACTGACGCCAGGTCAACCCGCCCCGGAGCGGGCGGCAGGGGCCGCGGCAAGTTGGCCGGTAGGACAGCTTGCGGCGCATAGGGGGCATGCCGGGCCAGTGGCGGCAAAGGCAGTGGCGTGGCTGATGGGCGCTGCGGCTCCGGCAAGACCCTGGCCACCGCCGCAACAACAGCTGGCGCCAGTCCGGGCAACTCGATCCGTTCCCACAACGCAGCACGCAGGCCGATCCAGCCGAGCAGCAGGCCACCCAATACGATGAGCGGCTGGCCACGTCGGCGCAAGCTGGTGCGCGCCGCGTTCATGCCGAAGCCCCCGCCGCGCGTTTCGCTGCAGGATGGGCGAGGTGCTCGGTCTTGTGCCAGCGAACTGGCTCACCAGCCAGGCTGCGGACGTAACTGGCAATCGCGCGACGACCGGCCATGATTGCAATCACGTTGGCGACGGGGATCCGCAGCGTCGCCCTAAGGCCTTCGGGCCAGCCGTATTCGTGACCGACAAGCAGAAACTTCAGCCCGGCCCGCCAGGCCAGGCCCAGCAAACCGATCTTGAGGAAGGCATGCTGGGCTTCAGTCAGCGGGAGATAGGGGACCAGTCCAGCGATCTGGGCGAGGCCCAAGACGCCGTCGAGTGCCAGCAAGGCATAGGCCGCCGCCAGCACCAGGGCGGTTAGCGGCCCCCGCCGATCGCGCAGTGCCATCCAGAATTCCAGTGGCCGCGCGCTCCAGCCCAGTCGATCCCAACCTTGAAAAGCAATCCCATGGATCCAGCGCGTCTTTTGTCGCACGGCTGTGGCAAGCGATCCCGGGAAGTAACTGGTTGTCGCGACCAGATTACCGTCACCGTCGCGCAGCCGGAGGAAGGCGCTGCCACGGCCCGTTTTGGACAGGATCAGACCCAGCTCATAATCCTCCGTCAATGCTTCGGCTGAAAATGGGCCATGCTGCCGACCGGCGGGTTGGATCGCGACAAGCCGATCCAGCGCGCTGCGCGACAAGCCGCAGCCCACCCCGGCAGCGGGCAGAGGCAGCCCCAGGGCATCGCGCACGACCATCGCTTTGGCATGGTCCTCAGTAAATTCATCGGCATAATGGCCGGAGACCCAGCGATTGTCATTATCCACCACCGGCCGCACCGGCAGCTGCACGAAATCCACCGCGGCCAGTGCCGTGTCGATCACTTCCAATGCGGCCGGGTGCACCATGTCCTCCGCATCGTGCAGGATGACTCCGCGAAACCGCCGACCGCTGCGTTGCTCATCAGCTTGCAGCGCAGCATAGAGCCGGTTCAGGCAGTCGGCCTTGGTCGTTGGCCCGTGCCCAGCCAGCAGGACAAGCCGCAGGCGCGGATCGTTCCGGGCCGCTGCGACGGCCGCCGCCAGCGTTGCCGGATCATTGCGGTAGCAACCAACGTAAAGGCGCAAGGCAGACTGTTGCCAGGTTTGCAGCAGGTGCCGGATCGTGGTGCCGATCACCGCGCTTTCAGCGAAGGCTGGAATAAACACGGCCATGGGTCCAGACAGCGGAGCCTGTCCTTAGCCCGGCGGCAAGGATCGCGTGCGGGCGCGCCCGCTGACTTTCAACCAGAACCAGGCCAGATCGACGGCCAGTTCATCAAGCAGGCCAATGGCCAGCCAGAAACCGGCGAAGAGCAAAAGCTCACGCTCTGCGAGCAATACCGCCTCAAGCGTCCAGTCGATGTGGAACCCCGATCCTGTCATTATTCCGCCCGAAGCGCTGAGGTGAGCGCCAAATTACGGAATGGTAACAATAATTTTGACCGCTTGCAACGCGGTCGCGATTGCACGATGGAATGGCCGATGTCTCCCGCCCGTCACCCAGCCAATCGGATCGCCGGAGCACTAGCCAGGCTGTTTGGGGGAGAGGCAGGCGCGGGAGTGTTGCTGATCCTGTCGGCCGCATTGGCGATGCTGGCAGCAAATTCACCACTGTCCGCCATGTACCATGGCCTGCTGCATGCACCGCTGCCCTGGACGCCGATTGCCAAGCTGGAGACGGCCCATCTGTGGATCAATGACGCGGTCATGGCCGTGTTCTTTTTTGTCGTCGGGTTGGAAATCAAACGTGAGCTATTGATTGGCGAGCTTTCCACCGCGGCGAAGCGTCGCTTGCCAGTTCTGGCGGCGCTGGGGGGGATGGTGGTTCCTGCCTTGATCTACCTCGCCGTGGCGGGCGGAGAACCTGGTCTGGCGCGTGGCTGGGCCATCCCGGCGGCAACGGATATTGCCTTTGCGGTCGGCGTGCTGGCTCTGCTCGGCAACCGTGCCCCCCCGGCATTGCGGCTGTTCCTGCTGACGGTCGCAATTGTCGACGATCTGGGAGCCGTGGCGATCATCGCGCTGTTTTACACAGCGCAACTGAGCCTGGCCTGGCTTGGCGCAGGCTTTTGCGCCCTTGGCCTTATGGTGGTGCTGGCGCGGCTAAAGGTAATGCGCGCCATGCCCTACGTCCTGCTGGCGATGCTGGCCTGGTACTGTGTGTTGCATTCCGGTGTTCACGCCACAGTTGCCGGCGTCCTTGCCGCGTTTACCATTCCGCTTGGCCTTGATCGGCAAGGTGACAGCCCGCTCTTGCGGATGGAACATGCACTGGTGCCGTGGAGCGCCTATTTCGTGGTGCCCTTGTTCGGCTTTGCCAATGCCGGGGTCGAGTTGATGGGTGCCCCCCAGCCAGACCCCTTGCCGCTTGGCATCGCGCTGGGCCTGATGCTTGGCAAGCCGATCGGTATTCTCGGTGCGATCCTGATTGCGGCCAAGTTGCGGTTGGCCGAACCCCCGGTCGCCAGCCGACTGCAACTGGCCGGGATGGCAATGCTGTGCGGAATTGGCTTTACCATGAGCCTGTTCATCGGCGCGCTGGCCTTTCCGGGCCAGCAGGCGCTTATCGATGAAGCCAAGATCGGGGTCCTGGCCGGGTCGCTCGTCTCAGCCCTATGCGGCTACGCCCTGCTGCGCCTTTCACCAAAGCGCGGCTAAGCCCTTACCAGTTGCCGACGTTCGGCATCGAGGCCCAGGGCTCCTGCGGCTCGAGATGCCCGTCCTGCAGCAGCTCAACCGAAATCCCGTCAGGCGACTTCACGAAAGCCATGTGCCCGTCCCGCGGGGGGCGGTGGATGGTATGGCCGGCATCAAGCAGGGCCTGGCAAGTGGCGTAGATATTCTCCACCCGATAGGCGAGATGCCCGAAATTGCGGCCACCAGTGTAGGTCTCGCTCGAGCCATCCTCGGCCGGCCAGTTATAGGTCAGTTCAACTTCGGCCAAACCCTCCTGGCCCGGTGCGGCCAGGAAAATCAGCGTGAACCGTCCCTGCTCGCTCGAGAAGCGGCGGACTTCCTTTAGGCCAATCAGCTCAAAAAAGGCGATCGTCGCGTCCGGGTCGGTCACGCGGATCATGGTGTGAAGAAACTTGGTCACGGGAGCTCCGGCTGCTGTCTGGCCTTTGCCATAACGCCGAAGCCACTCGATTGGAACCGGTACCCGCCTAACAGCGGAACGGCCCGCCCCGGTTTTGCCGGAACGGACCGCCCTGCTCACCCCGTGGGGTAACGGTCAGAAGCTGTACTTGAGCGTTGCCACCACGGCATCGTTCGAGAAGCTGTCGATCGATTTGCCATCGACGCCGACATAGGCAACGCCAAGCGAAAGGCCCTTGTAGAGCGTGGCGCTGGCCGAAAGGCTGTAATCCCAACCGCCACCAGTGCCAGCAAGCGTAAGCCGCTTGGGCGAGAGCGCGCCATCGGTGTAGCCGGCGTGGGCCGTGACGGTAACCGGCGTGCTGGGCACGGCCAGCGACCAGTCGGAATAAAGATACAGGTTGTCATCGCCGCCGAGCGAGTCCTGCTTCCAGGCATAGTTCATGCCGAACTTGGCGCTGGCCGGACCAATCGCCGCGGTTAGCGATGCATAAGGCTCGAACACGTTGCCATCGCCGGCGCTGCCCGCGGGGTAAACGTAATACAGCAAGCCGACATCCGCCGTCAGGCCGCTGCTGACCTTGCCGGTCCAGCCCGCATAGACGTCTACTTCAGTGGAACCATAGATATCAGCCGCATCCTGTTCGAGGCTGGAAGCCCAGGTGCCGGCATAAAGCCCTGACGAGTGATTGACGTTGATCGACCCCTGAATGGCCAGATCGCCGCCAGAGAGCGAGATGCCGCGGAAACGGTAATCCGAAACCAGGGCTACGTTGCCGGTAACGGTGATATCCGACGGCGGATCGGTTTCATCAGCCAGGGCTGGGGTAGCGGCAAAGGCCGAGCCGGCCAGAAGAGTTGCAGCAACAAGGCTGCGGACGGACGTGAGCATGGCAATCTTCCTATTGATTGTTGGTGCTTCGTCCCACCTGCGTCCGCCCCTTGCCGCTCGTTCCGGCAGCATTCGGTTTGGACTGGGACGGGGTGGCACACTTTTGTTGCACTGCACAACAAAAAACGGGCCAGAAGATTATAACGGCGCCAAAAGTGTGCCTTTAAGGCAACGACCTGGTTCCCGTCGCTGGCTAGCAAAACGCGGAGATCATTGTCCGTTAACCGCCGTGTCGCTATAGCTACAAATCTTATGCTTTCCCGCCTGCGCAACCTGCTGACGGCCGCCCCCGCGCCGCCTGTCGCCAAGATTCCGGAGGGGCAGCGGGTCTATGCGATTGGCGACATTCATGGGCGAGCAGACCTGCTCGCTGGGATGATCGCGGCGATTGATGCCGACGATCTCGCTCGCGGATCAGCGCAAACAACCGTTATCCTGTTGGGCGATCTTATCGACCGGGGGCCGGATAGTGCGGGGGTCATTCGATTGGCGCGCGAATGGCAGCAAAGGCGGCCCGTGCGGATTCTGATGGGAAACCATGAGGAAATGTTCCTCGACGCACTCGAGCAGGAGGAAGTGATGCGGCACTTCCTGCGCTTTGGGGGGCGCGAAATGTTGCTGTCCTATCCGCTCGACCCGCTGGCCTACACCCGGGCAGAACTGGGCGAAGTGGCCGACCTGGCGCTCGCGGTTATTCCTGAGCAGGATATCACATTCATCCGCAGCTTTGTGGACCAGGTCGAACTTGGCGATTACCTGTTTGTCCATGCCGGAATCCGCCCCGGGGTCGCCCTTGCGGACCAACGCAGGGCTGATCTGCGCTGGATCCGCGAGGCATTTCTTGACCATGATAAAAGCTTCGGCCGGGTCGTGGTGCACGGCCATACCATTTCCGATTCCGCCCAGATCAGGCATAACCGGATCGGCATCGATACCGGGGCCTATCGCAGTGGCCGGCTTACGGCGCTGGGTCTGGAAGGAACAAATCGCTGGCTACTTACAGCAGTAGCCCATGACGGCGCGGTTCGCGTCGAAACAGAGGAATAAGCGATGAAGATTGCGATGGTCGGCTCGGGCTACGTGGGCCTGGTCTCTGGTGCCTGCTTTGCCGATTTTGGGCACGACGTGGTCTGCATCGACAAGGACCCGGCCAAGATTGAAAGCCTGCGGGCCGGGATCATGCCGATCTACGAGCCGGGCCTGGCCGAACTGGTGGCCTCGAACGTCCGCGCCGGCCGCCTGTCGTTCACGACTGACCTGGCAGACGGGATTGATGGAGCGGGGGCGATTTTCATCGCGGTTGGCACCCCCAGCCGGCGCGGCGATGGCCATGCCGACTTGTCCTATGTCTATGCCGTGGCGGAAGAGATCGGCCAGAACCTGAAGAATGATGCTGTCGTCGTCACCAAGTCGACCGTACCGGTCGGCACCGGCGACGAGGTTGAGCGGATCCTCATGACAGCGAATCTGCCGGTCCGGGTAGCCGTGGCATCCAACCCGGAATTCCTGCGCGAAGGCGCGGCAATTGGCGACTTCAAGCGGCCGGACCGGATCGTGGTTGGCACCGAGGATGACTGGGCCCGTCAAGTTATGGCCGAGGTCTATCGCCCCCTGTTCCTCAACAAGGCCCCACTGCTGTTTACCAGCCGCCGCTCGTCGGAACTGATCAAATATGCGGCCAATGCGTTCCTGGCGGTCAAGATCACCTTCATCAACGAGATGGCCGATCTGTGCGAAAAGGTTGGCGCCGACGTGCAGGATGTCGCCCGCGGGATCGGCATGGATGGTCGCATCGGCTCGAAATTCCTGCACGCCGGGCCGGGCTATGGCGGATCGTGCTTCCCCAAGGATACTTTGGCCCTGCTCAAGACTGCCGAGGATTATGAAGCGCCGACCCGGATTGTCGAGGCGGTGGTTAAGGTCAACGACAGCCGCAAGCGCGCAATGGGCCGCAAGGTCATTGAGGCGCTCGGCGGGATTGAGGAGGCGCGCGGCAAAAAGGTTGCCATGCTCGGCCTCACCTTCAAGCCCAATACCGACGATATGCGCGACAGTCCGGCGATCGCCATTGCCCAGGCGCTGATCGATGCCGGGGTACAGGTCGCGGCCTATGACCCCGAAGGCATGGAAGTGGCCAGGCCGCTGATGCCCGAAGTCGAAATGCAGCCCGATTCCTACTCCGCGATCAAGGGCGCCGATGCCATCGCGATCGTCACGGAATGGGATGCCTTCCGCGCCCTGGACTTCAACCGGATCAAGGATCTGGCCAAGGCACCGGTGCTGGTCGACCTGCGCAATATCTATGATCCGGCCGAAGTGCGGGCGAAAGGATTTGCCTATTCCAGCGTGGGCCGCGCCTAGCCCTCTTCCCTGTTCTTCCGACGCCGTTATGGTGCGCCGGATAACAGGGAGAAGATCACAATGCGCAAACGGACTGTTGCCCTTGGGGCCTGTGTTGCCGTGCTGCTGGCGGGCGGCGGCTGGTATGCCAGCCTTGATCAGGAAACCCGCGGGCTGCTAGCAGCCATGCCGACAAACCGCGATGTCCTGATGTGGTCGCAGGGCCAGCGCGATGCCGCCTTCCGGGCGATGGACCGTTTGCCAATCCTGGCCAAGGCGCATCAAATCGCGCCTTCGGCCAAGCCGCTGGCGCTCCCGCAAGGCAAGCCGCTCGTGATCCCGGGCGTGGACGACTATCTGGCCAAGCAGCGCGCGGCCGGGATCGTGATCTTGCAAGACGGCCAGATTCGATTTGAAAAGTATGGCCTTGGCTTCGGCCCATCGGGCCGCTGGACCAGCTTCTCGGTTGCCAAGTCATTCACCTCAACCCTGGTCGGGGCCGCGATCCAGGATGGTTACATCAAGAGCCTCGATGACAAGGTCAGCCAGTACATCCCGGGCCTCGAGGGATCAGCCTATGACGATGTCTCGATCCGTCAACTGCTGACCATGAGTTCGGGCGTTCAGTGGAACGAGGACTACGAAGACCCGAACGCCGACGTTGCCAAGTTCAACAATGCCGAACCTGAAGACGGACTGGATGCCACCGTCAGCTATATGCGCCACCTGCCGCGCGCGCACCCGCCGGGCGAGGTCTGGCATTACAACACGGGTGAGACCAACCTGATCGGGGTACTCGTTTCATCCGCCACCAAGAAACCGTTGGCGCAGTACCTTCAGGAGAAGGTTTGGCAGCCTGCGGGCATGGAAGCACCGGCAACCTGGTTGCTGAGCAAGACCGGACATGAAATCGCGGGATGCTGCCTGCAGGCAGCGACGCGCGACTATGCCCGCTTTGGCCTGTTCGTACTTAGCGGCGGCAAGGCCGGAGGCAAGCAGATCGTGCCAGCTGACTGGTTCGCCCAGGCCACCGTCAAGCAGAAGGACATCGGCACACCCGGCAAGGGCTATGGCTTCCAGTGGTGGACCTATGACAACGGCGCTGTCGCAGCCCAGGGCATCTTTGGTCAGGGGATCTTTATCGACCCCAAACGGCGACTGGTAATTGCCTCAAACGCGGACTGGACCCGCGCCACCAAGGGACCGGAGCCCGAGGCGCGCGAAGCGTTCTATCGGCAGGTCCAACAATTGCTCGATGCCGAGGCGGCCAGTACCAGCAACTAGGGCTGGCGGCCGACGCGGGCGATCGCTTCGTGAAAGGCATGGTCCAGATCGTCCAGGCCATAAGGCTTGGTGACGATCGGGA
Source organism: Pseudomonadota bacterium (assembly GCA_041169825.1). Lineage (GTDB taxonomy): Bacteria > Pseudomonadota > Alphaproteobacteria > Sphingomonadales > Sphingomonadaceae > Novosphingobium. Next base: position 16,871 of record JBEEIN010000220.1, on the reverse strand, counting down.
CGGATTTCAGGTCCTCCGGAACCAACGCCTTGCGATAGCCGCTGGCGAAAATGACCGGTACGGCCAGGTCGACAAGCCGCCGGGCCAGGTCAAAGCTCGGCCGGTTCTGAACGTTGATATCCAGGACAGCCGCATCGGGTCGCGACTGTGCCAGCGCAGCGGCAGCGGCCTCAAGACTGGTCACACACGTGGCCTCGCCGCCCGCTGTCTCGATCAGCTCATCGAGCAGCATGGCGATGATTGGTTCATCCTCTAGCACCAGCACCCGCTTGCCGCGGAGGAGCCCATTCCTCATCGCTGTGCCGCCCCGGCAGGAGCGGCCGAATTCAGTCCAACGGTTGGAGAATGGATCATCGAAAGGATGATATGACAGCCATGCGATGCAGCAACCCCACTGTGCCATGATGGTAACGAAAAGCCAGGGGGCCTGTAAGCCGGGTTCTGTAGCGCGGACGGTATCCCAAAAGAGACCGTATCCGCCCTGGCAGCCATTCCTCTAGGCCTTGTGTCGCCACAAGGCTCAAGCAACCAACCCGGGCGGTCGGGTCCGAAACTGACCTGCCCTGCCTTGCGGCAAGGCGCGCCGCCCCTATTCGGTCTTGCTCCGGGTGGGGTTTGCCGTGCGGTGACTGTTACCAGCCCCCCGGTGCGCTCTTACCGCACCCTTTCACCCTTACTCCGGCCAACCCGCTCATCCTGAGCTTGTCGAAGGAGCGGTCTGCTCTCTGTGGCACTTTCCCTGGGCTTCCCTGCAAGCAAGTCGCCCGGCGGGTGTTACCCGCCACCCTTGTTTCGTGGAGCCCGGACTTTCCTCGCGGTTCTTGCGAACCCCGCGGCTGCCCGGCCCCCTGGCGATGCAGCGTTTAAGGGAATGGCCCAAGCGGCGCAAGCTAAGCCGAAAAAACCGACCAATTATAGTAACTACGCCTATTCTTCGCGGATCGAAGGTCAATTAGGCTGCGGACGTCAGTTCTCTGGCATGGAAGGGGAATCTTTGATGGTATCGTCTCTGTTTCGAGATTGTCTGCTTGACGTCTACCTGGGCGAGCACGCCGGCGAAGCCGCTTTTGAAATTATGCTGGCCAAAGCGGAAAACAACGAACAGAGGTATGTTCTGGGCTCGCTCCTGCAGGCAGAGACCGAGGGCAAGGCGCTGATGCGGCCACTCATATCGCGGCTGGGCCTACCCCTGCTTGATGTCGAGGGTACCAGCGCCGGTGGCGCGGCGGCGGCGGAACAAATCAATGCCCTGCCTTGGCAGGAGCGGTTCATCGCTTTGGGTGAAGTCGTCCGGACCAATTACCTGCCGCGTTACGAGGAGCTGGCCACTCTCGTTTCAGCAGATGAAGATGCAGAGGCTGCCAGGATTGCCCAGTTTATGGGTGATCATGAGCGGGCCCTGGTCGCTCTGGCGGATAATGTTGCGAACGGCGTGGCCAATCCGGCTGCACCGATCGCGGCAATCCTGCATTTTCCGCTCGCGCGGCCGCTCACAGCCTGACTGAACGCCTAGCGCGTCTTTCCAGCATCGCGATCCAGCAACAGCGCAAACAGGATCGCCGAACACTCGCCGTCGACCTGCCCGTCGATGATGTGCGGCCGCCAGCGGCGCTGAAATGCGCGAACCGCCGCCGCCTGGTCGGAAATGTCATAGCCCCAACGCTCAAGGGCCAGGAAGAACGCCCCATCGTTGTCAAATGGCGATGGCATCGTCACCCGCGGGGTCTTGAGCGCGAGGCGGTGCGCAGCGAGCAGATCCCAGTCAAACAGTTCGCCCGGATCCTCTTTGCGTGCCGGGGCAACATCGGAATGCGCCACCACGTTGGCACGGGGGATGTCATGGCGTTGGACGATTTCCGCCAGCAAGGGCAGCAGGGCGGCCATCTGCTCATCCGGGAACGGGCGATAGCCGAACTCGTGGCCGGGATTGACCAGCTCGATCCCGACGCTGGCGGAATTGACGTCGGTGATCCCGCGCCAATGGCTCTTGCCCGCATGCCAGGCGCGGCGATCCTCCCGGACCAGTCGGTGGACCGTGCCGTCTTCCTCTATCAGGTAATGGGCGGAAACCTGCGCTGCCTCATCGCATAGCCGTTCAAGCGCGGCCTCGGCACTCTCCATCCCGGTATAGTGGAGCACCACCATCGAGACAGGCAATTGCCGCTCATTCCAATTGGGCGAGGGCGTCTCAAAGTGGATCAGCTCGCGCAAGCCGTCAGCCCTCTGGCAGCACCGCGCCAAGCACCAGCGCGTCCTCGCTCAGCACGAATTGCAGGCCCCCGCCTTGGCGCGCGGCGATGTGATAGAGCATGAAGGCAGCGGCGTTGCGGCTGGTTAGCCCGCCAGCACCCAGATCACCTTCCAGTGCCTTGCCGATGTCTTGGTCGAATGCGATCTTCGGACCGGCAGCGCGAACCACGATCTCGCTGGCGCCGCCACGGTTTTCCGCCCCGATGTCCAGGGTGCCGCCGCGCACCAGGGCTTCCATCCCCAGCAGCGCAAAGTTGAGCAGCACCTTGATCGCGGGCTTGGGCAGACTTGCCACACCCAGCGCCCAGTTGACCGTGACGCGTGCATTGTTGGCAGCCAGGGCATTGACCAGCTGCTTCGCCTCTTCAACCGCCACGCTCTCACCAAAGCCGCCCGCGGCGCCAAAGGCCAGTCGGAAGAACTTGAGCTTGTCGGCACTGATCCGGGCGCTCTGCTCCAGCAGTTCGAAGCACCGCTTGCGCATTTCCGGGTCCTTCTCGTCCGCGAGAAGTTCGAGGCCGTTGGTCAACGCGCCGACCGGGCTCAACAGGTCATGGCACAGCCGCGAGGCGAGTAGGCTGGCAAGGTCCAAACCAATGGTGTCGAGCGAATGGTCGGTCATGCGGTTCAGAACTCCTTTGCCTCTCCTTAACTTGCGACGAGTCTTAGGGGAAGCGGTTCGAACCCGCCCGGCGCATCGCGCCACCAGCCGATCGCAGCACCGGCGACAATGGCCCAGATCCGGCCATCGCCGCTGGCCGCTGCCTGGTCAGTTGTGGAGGGGCTGGTCGAGCCGGTCGGGTGTGAATGGTAATAGCCCAACACTTGCAGGCCGCCTTCCCGTGCTGCCCGGTGGGCAGCGATCAGTGCCGCAGGATCTAGTTCGAAATGCCGAGCAGGGTCCGCATGAACGTTGCGGACAGGCGCGGCCTCCATGATTACATCCCCCTGCCCCAGCAGCAGACCGCAGGCCTCCAGAGGATAGGCCTTTGCCGCTTCTGTCAGGAGTGTGGCATTCGCGCCACTTGTCACCGCCGTTTCCATCGCCATCTGGCTTAGCAATGAACGGGGAGGAACGCATCATTTCCGGCACGCTGCCGGGCGGCGAGCGGCTCGACAAGGCGTTGAGCCTGGCGAGCGGCCTGTCGCGCGAGCGGATCAAGACGCTGATGGGCGAAGGCCGCGTCGCGCTGGATGGCATTGCGGCCAGCCAGGCGAGCCTCAAGCCCGCCGCCGGTACCGCCTTTGCGATAGCCGTGCCCGCAACAGCACCGGCGGAAGCGATTGCCCAGGACATCCCCCTTTCCATCGTGTTCGAGGACGAACATCTGATCGTGGTGGACAAGCCGGCAGGTCTGGTGGTCCATCCAGCAGCAGGCAATCTTGATGGTACGCTGGTCAATGCCCTGTTGCACCATTGCCAGGGCCAGCTTTCAGGTATTGGCGGGGTTGCCCGCCCCGGCATCGTCCATCGGATCGACAAGGAGACGTCGGGCCTGCTGGTCGTCGCCAAGACCGATGCCGCGCATGAAGGGCTGGCCAAGCAGTTTGCCGACCACTCGATCCATCGCGCCTATCTGGCCATCGTAGCGGGCGTACCTAAACAGCCCTCAGGCACGGTTAGCGGCCACATCGGGCGATCCGATCACGATCGCAAGAAGATGGCCGTGCTTCACGAATTGAACAAACGCGGCAAGCATGCCGTCACGCACTACCGACTGATCGAGACGCTTGCTTCCGCAGCCCTGGTCGAATGCCGGCTTGAAACCGGACGGACCCACCAGGTGCGCGTTCATATGGCATCAATCGGCCATTCGCTATTGGGCGATCCTGTTTATGGACGTAATCCGCAGCGACTTAAGCCGATTCTCACCCAGCTTCACTTCGCCCGGCAGGCTCTGCACGCAGCAGAGCTGGGCTTCATCCATCCCGTTACGGGGGAGGCGCAAAGCCATGCTTCTGCGCTGCCTGCCGACATGGCGGGGCTGTTGGTCGAATTGAGGAACCAAAGTTGAACGATTATAGTAACTAGAAAGTCTGTGTGGCCGCCACCCGGGGATGCCTCTATAGGGTCCCTTAACGGCAAGCCGACAATGAAAGGACGGTTAGTCGAATGTCCGAGAAGAAGCGCAACCTGCCCGCCACCGGCGGTGTTAACGTGCCCAGCCTGGGCGCCGAGCAGGGTCTTAACCGCTATCTGGCTGAAATCCGGAAGTTTCCGGTGCTGACGGCTGAGCAGGAATACATGCTAGCCAAGCGCTATCAGGAGCATCAGGATCCCGATGCGGCCAAGCAGTTGGTGACCAGCCACCTGCGGCTCGTGGCCAAGATTGCTATGGGATACCGCGGCTACGGCCTGCCGGTGTCCGAGCTGATTGCCGAAGGCAACATTGGCCTGATGCAGGGCGTCAAGAAATTCGAACCCGATCGCGGTTTCCGTCTGGCGACCTATGCTATGTGGTGGATCAAGGCTTCGATGCAGGAATTCATCCTGCGCTCGTGGAGCCTTGTAAAAATGGGCACCACCGCGGCGCAGAAGAAGCTGTTCTTCAACCTCCGGCGGATGAAGAAGAACCTCGACGCTTACGAGGACAGCGACCTGCACCCCGATGATGTGAAAACCATCGCCACCAAGCTGGGCGTGTCAGAGACCGAAGTCGTCAACATGAACCGCCGGATGATGATGGGTGGCGACGCATCGCTCAACGTCTCGTTCAACGATGAAGGCGAAGGCCAGTGGCAGGACCTGTTGCAGGATGACCGTCCGCTGCAGGATGAAACCGTCGCTGATCTGGAAGAGGCCGGGATGCGCCATGCACTGCTGGCGGAGGCACTGGCGACGCTGAACGAGCGTGAGCGCCATATCCTGACCCAGCGTCGGCTGATCGACGAGCCGCAAACGCTCGAAGAGTTGAGCCAGGAATACCAGGTCAGCCGCGAACGCGTGCGCCAGATCGAAGTGCGTGCGTTTGAAAAGCTGCAAAAGGCAATGCTGCGCATTGCCAATGACCGGCGCCTGCTGCCGGCCGCGTGACTCGTAAAGCCGCGCGGCGCCAAAGGATTGGCGCGGCGCGGCTCTCGCGCTAGCCTATAGGCGATGATGCGCTATCTTACGCCCGCCCGCCCCACCGCACAAAGCGGCTTTGCTTACCGAACAGGCTGGTGGATCAGCCGGTTCATCGTCTGGTTCGTGGCCATCAGCCTGGGCCTGACGCTGATCTATAAATTTGTGCCGGTCCCGATCACGATCACGATGATCAGCGATCCGAACGGCATCGAAAAGGACTGGACCCCACTCAGCCGAATTGACCGAAACATGGTCGCCGCCGTGATTGCCGGCGAGGATGCGAAGTTCTGCACCCATCACGGTTTTGACCAGGATGCGATTGCCCAGGCGATCGAGCGCAACCAGCGCGGCGGCAAGTTGCGGGGCGGCTCAACGATCAGCCAGCAAACGGCCAAGAACGTGTTCCTGTGGCAGGGCTGGGGCTGGGATCGCTATGCTCGCAAGGGTCTGGAAGTGTGGTTCACTTTCCTGATCGAGAATGTCTGGGGCAAACGGCGGATCATGGAGGTATACCTCAATGTCGCCGAAACCGGGATCGGGACCTACGGCGTCGAGGCCGGGGCACAACGCTACTACAAGAAAAGTGCGGCGCGGCTTAGCCGGGTTGAAGCCGCGCGGATCGCAGCGGCCCTGCCCAGCCCCAAGAAGCGTGCCGTAACCGGCGCCAAAGGCTTCACCCGCCGCCATGGCAATGCCATCGCCGCCCGTAGCGGTGTGGTCCGCAATGCGGCGTTGGACAGCTGCGTTTACCGCTGAACCGGCTTAGGCGTAGGCAAAAAGAAAGGGGCGCCGCAGCGCCCCTTTCCCTTGTCTGGTTGAACTGATTGGATCGATCAGAACTTGAACACCACGGTGCCGCTGACCGTGCGCGGGGCGCCGATCTGGACGTTCGGCACCGAACCATAGGTCGACACACCGGTGGTGGCGTTGAACGACTGGCTTTGGTTCAGGTTGCCGCCGAAACCGCCGACATAGAACTTGTCGAACAGGTTGTAGACGTTCAGCTGCAGGAAGGTCTGGTCGTTGAGGCCCAGGAAGCCGAGCTTCACGCGCGCATCCAGGTTGACCAACCAATAGGCCGGAGCCGTCGCGCCGTAGATCTGCGTACGGCTGGTGGCAGCGGTCGGAGCAACACAGGTGGTCGCGCTGGAGCAAGCCTTGGCCCCAGAAGCGTTGAGCGTGCCGGTGTAGATCGCTTCATTGGTATCGTAAACGTAGCGCTCACCCGTGCGCTTGGTCGTGATACCGAGGCTGACCGGGCCCAGTTCTGCCGTGGCGTTGAAACCAATGGTATACTTTGGCGCACCGGATTCGCGCTTACCGGCGGTCAGCGCATAGATCGGCGAACCGTCGCTGTTTTCGCCAACCGCGATGTTGTCACGGATCTTCGACTTCAGCACGCTGCCGAAGGCATAGAAGGTGACCTGATCGATCGGCTGGAAGGCGATCGAGCCATCGAAGCCGTACTTCTTCACGTTGCCGAGGTTGCGATAGACGGTCTGGTTGATTTCCGGATCATAGGCCGAAGCCAGGCGATCGTGGAACTGGTTGTAGAAGCCAGAAACCTGAGCCTGGATCTTGCCCGAACGGTAACGCAGACCGGCATCGAAGTTGTCGGTCGTTTCCGGGGTGGGCTTGGCGCGAGCCGTGCCGGCCGGGAAGTAGAAGGCGTTGTACAGGTTGTCGGTGCCCGGCACCGACAGACCCTGCGAGAAGTTCCCGAAGACGCTGAGGTTGTCGGTCAGGTCATAGACCAGGCCAACGTTCGGCAGGACCTTCTTGTAGTTCAGCACGCGGTTCTGCGGGGCGGCCCAGCCAGTTACCACAATGGCACCCGTGGTGGCATTGGTGGTCGCCGAATAGGGATTCAGGGTCGCAGCCGCAGTATTCAGCGCGGTGTTGCTGCCGAAGCATTCAACAAAGCCGCTCGCCGAGCTGGTGAAGCAGTTGTTGGTCAGGTCACGCTTGAAGAACGGCACGCGGACACCAGCCGTGACGACCAGACGCTCATCCATGAACTCGCCGCGGTATTCCGCCGAGATCTGGTTCAGGATCGCGTAGGACAGACGGTCACGCTTCTGCAGAATCGCGCCGTTGACGTCCTTGAGACCTGCATTGACCGGGAACACGTCGGTCGGCTCGCCATTGATCTGAAGCAGGCCGACTTCGCCGGTCTGGCGGTGACGGGCACGGTCGAAGGTGTAGTTGAGGCGGAAGGTGTTGTGCTCGTTCATTTCCCAGCGCAGGCCGGCGATCAGGCCAAAGCGCTTGGTCTGAGTCTGGCTCGGAGCCAACACGGTCACGGCGTCGAGAACGTCACCATCGCCATTGACGTCACGACCGAAAAACGGCGTCCCACCGAGATAGCCTGCCACGTTGTTCACGGCTGAGGTCGGGTCGATGTCACGCAGGCCTTCACGACCGGTCACAGTGCCGCCGCCATTGGCCTTCACGTACTGGAAGCTCGGGTCAACCGTCAGGACGAGGCTGTCGGACAGGGTGAAGCGCGAGTTGATGCGGATGTTGCCGGTGTTCGACGGGTTGTAACGGCGGTCAAACTCGGTGCCGCAGGTCGTGGCGGCGTCAGCCGCACCAGCCACCGGAGCGGCAATAAGGCACGGATAGTTGATCAGGTACTTGCGCTCATCGGCGTTGGCCGGGAAGCGGTTGCTGCTGGCCGAACCGACCACGCGGTTGGCATCAAGACGCAGCGGCAGCGAACCGAAGAAGTTGTTGCGGTTCTGGTTGTAGTGGCCCGAAACCGAGATGAAGTCGTCGCCCTTCAGCGGCAGATAGATCTTGCCGTTGTACTGCTGCTTGTTGACCTTGCCATAGTTGTTGAACGGGTTGTCGTTCGTCGCCTTGCTGGCCGAGAACCAGGCGCGCAGGCCGCTGGCGGTCAGATCACCGGTTTCGATCTTGGCGAACATGCGCATGAAATCGAACTGGCCAGCCGAACCCGACAGCATGACGCCGAAATCACGATCCGGACGCTTGGTACGGAGGTTAACGGTACCACCAGCTGCCGAGGCGGTCGGGCTGTCGACATCGGTGGTGCCGAGGTTGACGTTGACCTGCTCGATCAGTTCCGGATCGATCTGCTGGTTCGAGTAGATCGCGTAGTTGCCCGAGTCATTCAGGGGAACGCCATCAAAGGTCAGGCTGACGCGATCCGAAGAGAAGCCGCGGATGTTGAGCGTACCGCCCGACGAACCGTACGCGTCGTTGTTCTGGAAGCTGACACCGGGGATCTGGTTGATCGTGTCAAGGATGGTCTGGCCCGGGTTCTGACGCTCAATGTTTTCCTGCGTCAGGACGGCCTTGGCCTTCGCGGTGTCAGGCGCGGAAACGCCGGCGACAGCCTGGGTGCCCGTACGGGTCCCGGTGACGATGATTTCCTTTTCGAAGTCGATCGAGCCGGTCGACTGGGCGAAGGCCGGAGCGCTCAGCGCGGCAACGCCGATGGCGAGGGTGCTGGCGGCAGTGGTCAGGGCGGAAGTGATGCGCATGACGTAGGGATTCCCTGTTGTGGCAGACTTGAGAAACACGTGTCTTAGGACACCGGGCGAATCGCCCGGATGCCGGATGCGGACGCTCATAGCGCCGCAGTGCGGGCCTCTAAACAGGTGCGCGTGACAAGTCTGTGACTAGTTCCCCACCCTCGTCTGCGATTGCCCCTGTGGCGAGAACATTATTTCCTTCGGCTGGACTATTGCGTAATTATCGTTCGAAAACGCCAAAAAATGGCCCAAAGCTGCGGGTTATACGTCAATCTGAATGTGAACGATTGTTGCTGCAGTGCGGCAATTGTGCAACGGTCCCCGCAAGAAGGGACAGCAATGGGCGGCGCGCATCACCATGGTCCGGGGGTTCACCACCACCGCGGCCACGGACACCACCATCACGATCACCATGATCACGGCCACACCATAGCGGGGTCCGGTCGCGCGTTTGGCCTTGCGGTCGCGCTGAATCTGGGTTTCGTGGTGATTGAGGTCGCGGCCGGTTTGATGAGCGGCTCGATGGCGCTGCTGGCCGATGCCGGTCACAATCTGTCCGACGTGCTTGCCCTTTTGCTCGCCTGGGCCGCCAGTGTGCTTGCCGCCAAGCCCGCACGGGCTGGCTATACGTATGGCTTCAAAAGCTCGTCGATCCTGGCCGCGATTGCCAATGCCGCCCTGCTGTGGGTTGCGCTCGGCGCGATCCTGTTCGAGACCATTCACCGCTTTTTCTACCCGCAGCCGATCGAAGGCGGGGTGATGATGGCGGTCGCGGCGACTGGAATTGCCATCAACGCACTGTCCGCCGCGCTTTTTGCGAGCGGGCAGAAGGAAGACCTCAACCTGCGCGCAGCTTTCGTGCACCTGTTGGCCGATGCCGCCGTTTCGGCGGGCGTCGTGGTGGCCGGGGCGCTCATTTGGTGGACCGGAAAGGCCTGGATCGATCCGCTGACCAGCCTGCTGATCACGCTGGCGATTGGCTGGGGTAGCTGGGGCTTGCTTAAGAACGCCCTGCGCATGGGCTTGCTGGCCGTCCCGCCCGGCATCGATCCCGACGCGGTCCATCGCTGGTTGATGGCCCGCCCGGGTGTTTCAACTGTGCACGATCTGCACATTTGGCCAATGAGCACCACCGAGACCGCGCTGACCGCTCATCTTGAGATGCCAGGCGGGCACCCCGGCGATGCCGCCCTGCACAAGCTGGCGGAAGAACTGGCAAGCCACTTCGGAATTGATCATTCGACGATCCAGATCGAACTGGGCGGCGAACCGTGCAGCCTTGCAGGCCACGGTGGCCATCACCATTAAGGATGGCACCACCGTTTTCGGGAAAGGATTGAGAATGCGCGTTTCACCCTGGTTTGGCGCAATGGTCGCCGTGGCTATTGCCGGCAGTGCCGCCGCGCAAGAAGATCCCAAGGCCCTGTTCCAAACTCGTTACGATACGTTCCGCGCCGCCATGATGGCACAAGACCAGGCCGCGATCGGAGCGATCCTCGCCCCTGGTTACACCATGACCGACATTCAGGGTGAAGTGCGCGATGCAGCGGCGCTTGCGCAAATGATGCAGCGCATGCCAGCCGCCATGGGCCGCGATGCCAAGACAATTGTCCTCGAAGCCACCGTCACCGGGACCACTGCTGCGGTAAAGCAGCAACTCGCGGCAAAGGCGACGCGTCCTGGTCCGGACGGCAACGAAATGACCATGGAGTTCGAAGTCACCTCGAACGATACCTGGGTGAAGAACGGTGATGCCTGGCAGCTCAAGGCCAGCGTTCAAAAGGATATCGTCGTCAAGCGTGACGGCGAAGTGTTCTTCAAGCAGTCAAACTGATGAAGTGAGAGGCGGCCTCAGGCCGCCTCTTCCTTGGCCTTGAGGACCCGGACGGGCTCCTTGCGTCCCTCCACAACGTCCTTGTCGACCACGACCTCGGCAATCTCGGCCTCGCTCGGGATATCGAACATCGTGTCGAGCAGCAGCCCTTCCACGATTGACCGCAACCCGCGGGCCCCGGTCTTGCGCTCGATCGCCTTCTTGGCGATCGCTTCCAGCGCCTCGTCGGTAAAGGTCAGGGTTACGTCTTCCAGCTCAAACAGCTTGGAATACTGCTTGATCAGCGCGTTCTTGGGCTCACGCAGGATCTTGACCAGGGCTTCGACATCCAGGTCTTCCAGCGTCGCGATCACCGGCAGGCGGCCGACAAACTCAGGGATCAGGCCGAACTTCAGAAGGTCTTCCGGCTCGGCCTTTTGAAGCAGTTCGCCCACCCGGCGCTTGTCCGGATCGGCAACATGCGCGCCGAAACCGATCGAGCGCTTCTGCAAGCGGTCGGCAATGATCTTTTCGAGACCGGCAAAGGCCCCGCCGCAGATGAACAGGATGTTCGTTGTATCAACCTGCAGGAATTCCTGCTGCGGATGCTTGCGCCCGCCCTGCGGCGGGACCGAGGCCGTGGTACCCTCCATCAGCTTGAGCAGCGCCTGCTGGACGCCTTCGCCCGAGACGTCGCGGGTGATCGAGGGATTCTCTGCCTTGCGGCTGATCTTGTCGATCTCGTCGATGTAGACGATCCCGTGCTGGGCCTTCTCAACGTTGTAATCGCTGGCCTGGAGCAGCTTGAGGATGATGTTCTCGACATCCTCACCCACGTAACCGGCTTCGGTCAGCGTGGTGGCATCGGCCATGGTGAAAGGCACGTCGAAAGTCTTGGCCAGGGTCTGCGCCAGCAGGGTCTTGCCCGAACCGGTCGGCCCGACCAGCAGGATGTTACTCTTCGAGAGTTCGACATCGCCGCCCTTGCCGCTGTGCTTCAACCGCTTGTAGTGGTTGTGGACGGCCACCGAGAGCACGCGCTTGGCACGGTCCTGGCCGATCACATAATCGTTCAGCGTTTCGAAGATATCCTTCGGACTGGGGACGCCCCCATCCTTTTTGCCGGCGATACCGGCTTTGGTTTCTTCGCGGATGATGTCGTTGCACAGCTCAACGCATTCATCGCAGATGAACACGGTTGGGCCGGCAATCAGCTTGCGCACCTCATGCTGCGACTTGCCGCAGAAGCTGCAGTAGAGGGTGCTCTTCGCGTCGGATCCGCTCAATTTCGTCATGCCTATTCCTGTTTCCCGCCAGAGCGGGACTCGCCCAATCCTAGCCGGGCGAGTGCATTAATCAATCCCGGCGCCTAGCATAGGGGAGCTTGCCCCAGGCTGAAGCGGCAAGGTTAGCAAAGCCTTCGCAGCTTACTCCGGCGCCCCGCCCGATCCGCTTGCGTCGGAATCGGTGTTGGGCCGGCTTTCAAAAACCTTGTCGACCAAACCAAAGGCCAGCGCTTCGTCGGCTTCCAGCCACGTGTCGCGGTCAACCGCCTTCTCGATCTCCGCAACGGTCTTGCCGGTATACTTGGCATAGTGCGCATTCATGCGCTGGCGCAGGCGGAGGATCTCGCGCGCCTGGATCTCGATATCGCTGGCCATGCCGCGGGCACCGCCTGAAGGCTGGTGGATCATCACGCGGGCATTCGGCAGGGCAATGCGCATGCCCGGCTCACCGGCAGCGAGCAGGAACGAGCCCATCGAGCAGGCCTGGCCGATGCAGACGGTCGACACGCGCGGGCGAATATATTGCATGGTATCGTGGATCGCGAGACCGGCCGTCACCACCCCGCCGGGCGAGTTGATGTACATCGAGATATCCTTTGAAGGGTTCTCGCTTTCCAGGAAGAGCAGCTGGGCAACAATGACCGAAGCCATGTGATCCTCAACTTCGCCCGTCACGAAAATGATCCGTTCGCGCAGCAGGCGCGAGTAAATGTCAAAGCTGCGTTCGCCGCGGCTCGACTGTTCGACCACGACGGGAATCAGCGCGCCGGTGATCGGATCGTAGTTGAACTTGCCCTGGGCGCCGGGCTGATTGAACAGGTCGAGCATGGAATTCCTCATGTGAATGGTTCTCGTCTATGTCGTCGCTGGGCGCGCGATGTTCAAGGGCGTTAACCGATTGATGTTTCCACAGCTGTGACCATAAGCTCGCGTCCAGTTAATTCTAGCAGTTCGGAGTTGATGAATGTCCAACCTTCGATCCGTTGTCACCCGCACGGCCAGACTGATGCTTCCGGCAACCGCAGCAAGCATGGCGATCAGCCCCGGCCTCGCTCAAACCCCGACCCAGCGAGCCGCCGAAGCGAAGGCCTACCTCGCGGCGATCGCCCGGCTGGATGACTCGGCCAAGGGGCCGCAACTCAACGCCGTGATCGTCGCCAATCCGACTGCGCCGCAAGAGGCTGCCCGCCTGGCAGGAACGGGGCCGCTCGATGGACGGACCGTCTTGGTCAAGGACAACATCGAAACGCGTGAATGGCCGACCACGGCCGGGTCGCTCGCGCTGGCCGCCAACCGGACCAATCGCGATGCCCCGCTGATCGCGCGGCTGCGCGCCGCAGGCGGGGTGGTGCTGGGCAAGACCAACCTCAGCGAGTGGGCCAATATCCGCAATTCTCCCAGCACTTCGGGCTGGAGCGCGGTTGGCGGCCTAACCCGGAACCCCCACGCGATCGACCGCAATTCCTGTGGTTCATCCTCGGGCAGCGGCGCGGCCATTGCAGCCGGAATGGCCTGGGCTGCCATCGGGACCGAAACCGATGGATCGATCACCTGTCCCGCCAGCATCAACGGGATCGTGGGCCTGAAGCCAACAGTGGGCCTTGTCAGCCGCACCCATGTGATCCCGATCAGCGCCAGTCAGGATACTGCCGGGCCGATGACCAGGACTGTCGCCGATGCCGCTTTGCTGCTGAATGCGATCGCCGGCAGCGATCCGGCCGATGCCGCAACCGCCGAGGCCGACGCACGCAAGACCGATTTCACACAAGGCCTCGCCTCTGCCTCGTTCAAGGGCATGCGGATTGGCGTATTGACCCGGGCCATCGGCAGCCACGTGGGCGTGCGCAAGGTGTTTGAGCAGGCAGTCGCCGACCTCAAGGCGGCCGGTGCGGAAATTGTCGAGATCGATTTCCAGCCGGACAGTTCGATGTACCGAGATGAGGGTTTTGTGCTGCGCTATGAGCTGAAGCGCGATCTTAACGCCTACCTCAAGACGCTCCCTGGCACGGGTCTACCGCGCAGCCTGGCGGAGGTGATCGAATTTAACCGTGCCAATGCCGACAAGGAACTGCGCTGGTTTGGGCAGGAAACCTTTATTGCCGCGGACAAGCTGACCGATGCCGAAGCCTATGCCAAGGCGCGGGCCAATTCGCTCAAGCTGGCGGGCGAGCTGGGGATCGACAAACTTTTGGCCGATAACAAGGTCAGCCTGCTGATTGCCCCAACCGAAGGCCCTGGTTGGGCGAGCGACCTTATCTCCGGCGATCGCTTTCTCGATGTCGGAGCCGGCAGCCTTGCCGCGATCGCGGGCTATCCGCATCTGACCGTGCCGATGGGCGCGGTCGAGGGCATGCCCGTCGGTCTTTCGTTCATGGGGGCAAAATGGCAGGATCATGCTCTGCTTCAGGCTGGGGCCGCCTATGAGCGGGCACGGACGGCCAAGCTGCCCCAACCAAACTTTAAGCGTTGGGGGGAGTAGCGCTCCAAACCATTGCAAGGATTGGTAAACTATAGCAAAGACCCGCAGGTGAAGCAGAACCGATCCTTAGACACCCGTAACCGGATTGTCAGCGCCGCGCGTGAGCTTTTCCTGGCGAAGGGCTTTGATGAAACCTCCGTGGCTGAGATCTGCCGTGCGTCCGGCGTCTCGAATGGCGCATTGTTTCACCAGTTCCCCACCAAGGAAGCCCTGGGCTACACGATTTACGCAATGGTCCGGGCGGAATTCTGGAACAGGATCATGGAAGCCATGACCGAGCCGGACGATCCCCTTGAGGGGGTCGAGGCGGCAGTGCGGGCGGCCTTTACCTTCCAGCGCGAAGAGCCGGGCGGCGCGGCCTTCATGTTTGATGTCTCCGGCTCAAACTGGATCGAGCGATTTGCGGCTGAATCAACCGAATTGCGGGATGCAATCAGCCTGCGCGGCCAGGCCTGGGCCCAGCCCCATATCGCTGCCGGACGACTTCCAGAGGTGGAAGGCGATATCTTCGTGGCGCTGGCATCCGGTGCGCCGCAATGGCTGGCGCGAATGAGCCGGATCGGCATGACGGTTACGCCTTTGGAGCAAATTGCCGAGCAGATGCCGGTCTACGTCCGCCGCGCCTTCCAACCGCAATAGCCCAAAAGCAAACGGGGCGGTCGCCAGTGGCGCCGCCCCGCTCAATTCGGACGATTGGCCCGGCTCTTACTTCTTTGCCGGAGCCTTCTTGGCAGCTGGCTTCTTGTCAGCCTTTTCGGCCTTGGGAGCAGCATCCTTCTTGGCCGGCTTTTCAGCCTTTTCCGCCTTAGCCTTGGCTTCCTTGGCGGGCTTTTCATCGGCCTTGGCCGCCTTCTTCGGCGCAGCCTTCTTGGCCGGCTTGGCGGCCGGAGCGGTAGTTTCTTCAGCCTCGATTGCCGCCTGCAGCTCCTCGCGGCTGACCTTGCGTTCGGTCACTTCGGCCTTGTCGAACAGGAAGTCGACCACCTTGTCCTCGAACAGCGGCGCACGCAGCTGGGCCGCGGCAAGCGGATCCTGGCTGATGTATTCGGCGAAGCGCTGACGATCTTCCGGGCGATACTGCTGCGCTGCCTGGGCAACGAGCATCTGCATTTCCTGAGCGCTGACTTCAACGCCGTTGGCCTGGCCGATTTCCGACAGCAGCAGGCCCAGGCGCACGCGGCGCACGGCGATACCGCGGTAGTCTTCCTTTTCGGCCTCGATCTCGGCGATCGCGGCAGCCGGATCTTCCTCGTTCTGGGCTTCCTGCTGAAGCTGGGCCCAGATCTGGCTGAATTCGGCCTCAACCATGCTCGGCGGCACGTCAAAATCATGGCCAGCAGCAAGCTGGTCAAGCAGGGCGCGCTTCATCTGGGTGCGGGTCAGGCCGGCCAGTTCCTGCTCAATCTGACCACGCAGCAGGCCCTTGAGCTGATCTAGGCTTTCGAGACCCAGGTTCTTGGCGAAATCGTCGTCGATCTTGGTTTCACCGGCGACCTTCACCGCCTTGACGGTGATGTCGAAGGTGGCGTCCTTGCCCTTCAGGTTTTCAGCCGGATAGTCAGCCGGGAAAGTGACAGTGATGGTCTTTTCATCGCCAACCTTGGCGCCGACCAGCTGCTCTTCGAAACCTGGAATGAAGCGGCCCGAGCCGATTTCCAGCGCGGCATCTTCCGCCTTGCCGCCTTCAAACTCAACGCCATCAAGCTTGCCGACAAAATCGATGATCAGCTGATCGCCGGTTTCGGCCTTCTTGCCCTTCTTCGCATCGGTGAAGCTCTTGGCACCCGAGGCGAGACGGGCAACCTGCTCGTCCACTTCGGCTTCGGCGACATCCACCACCAGCTTTTCGAGCGAAAGGCCGTCAAGCGCGGGGACGGTGATCGCGGGCAGCACTTCGACTGCAACCGACAGCTCGGCGTCCTTGCCTTCCTCATAGCCTTCGCCCAGCGCGACTTCCGGCTGCATGGCCGGACGCAGCTTGTGCTGGGCCAGAAGCTTGTCCATCGCTTCACGCACGGACGTGTTCAGCGCTTCCTGATGCAGCGCCGGGCCGTGCATCTTGCGCACCAGATTGGCCGGGACCTTGCCCGGACGGAAGCCTGGCATGCGCACCTGCGGAGCGATCTTGGCCACTTCGCCTTCGATCCGCGCGGCGATATCCTTTGCGGGGATCTTCACCGTATAGGCGCGCTTCAAACCTTCGTTGCTGGTCTCGACAATCTGCATGACAAAAGAAGCCTTCTAAAACACCTCGGCTGCGGCGGGGGCGGGCAACCGGGCGGGACTGGTGCGGGCGAAGGGACTCGAACCCCCACATCTTTCGATACTGGTACCTAAAACCAGCGCGTCTACCAATTCCGCCACGCCCGCTAACCGACGAAGCATAAAACTCTGGACCGATTCAGATTCGGCCTGAATCAAGCGGTGGCCCTTAGTGGCCCCCGGAGCAAAGGGCAAGCGCGCTAGCGCGCGAAAT
>JBEEIN010000219.1:0-3755 GCA_041169825.1 Pseudomonadota bacterium | reverse complement strand
TGCATCGGCGCCTATCTCTACGTGCTGACGAAGCAGGAGGATCCGGCGATCATGGCCGGGGTGCCCTTGGCGATGCAGGACTATGTCGCCAATATGCCGATCTGGGCGCATATCGGCTGGTCGCTGGGCATCTGGGGCTCGTTTGCCGGATCGGTCCTGATGCTGCTGCGCTCTCGCTGGGCGGTCCCGGCATTCGTGGTTTCGCTGCTTGGCGCGCTGGTCAGCTTTGCCGGACAGGCGCGGGCCGGCGTGCTTGAACCGGTTCAGCCAGTGATGATCCTGGCGGTTATCGCTCTGCTGCTGTGGTTCTGCCGCCGCTCGCAGCGGGCAGGAATCCTGCGCTGACGGCTTAACCCCGGTTCAGCGCGGCCTTCTGGCGGATCAGCCGGATATAGGTATCGGCGACAACCTGGTTGATCTGATCCCACGAGAAGTCGCGGCTGCGCCGTTCGCCCGCTTCGCCATGGGTGCGGCGCAGGTCGGCATCTTCGATGTAGACCTGCAGCGCATCGGCGAATTGGGAAACCGCACCGGGCCGGATCAGCCGGCCTGAGCGGCCATTGGCGACCAGGTTCTGGCTGCCCGTTGCCGCCGCGGCGACCACCGGCAGGCCGCTGGCCATGGCTTCCAGGCTGACATTGCCAAAGGTTTCGGTGGTGGAGGGGAAGAACAGCACGTCCATGCTGGCCACGGCCTTGCCCAGGTCCTTACCGGCCATGAACCCGCCAAATACCGCCTGGGGCAGGCGGGTTTCCAGCCAGGGGCGAGCGGGTCCATCGCCTACTATCAGGGTGCGATGCTTCACGCCCTTGCGGCGCAATTCGTCAATCGTGTCAGAAAAGACGTCGAGCCCCTTTTCCATCACCAGCCGACTGTGAAAGCCAACCAGCACCTCGTCATCGCCGATCCCCAGACTGCGCCGCCATTCGAGCGAACGGTGCGAGGGATCGAAGATGTCGCGGTCCACGCCGCGTGACCAGATGTCGATGTCATAGTTCATCCGCTGGTCGCGCAGCACCTGGGCCATCGATTCTGATGGCGCGACCAACGCGTCGCAGCGGCGGTAGAGCCGGCGCAGCAAGGCTTCGACCACCGGCTCAATCCAGGCCATGTTGTAATACCGGAAATAGGTCTCAAACCGGGTGTGGACCGATGCCAGCACAGGAATCTGACGATTGCGCGCCCAGCTGACCGCGCGGTGGGCGGCAAAATCTGGCGAGGAAATCTGGACCACGTTTGGGCTGAAAGCCTTTAGATCGGCGCGCACCCGCGGGCTAAGCAACAGCGGTACGCGATATTCCCCGCGTCCAGGGAAAGCGAAGGATGGCACGCCCACCAGGTCTCCGGTGGCGGGAAAAGCCGGCTCATCAACCTTGGGCGCATAGACCCGCACCTGCGCGCCCTGGCGCAGCAGGTAACCCACCAGGCGGTTAAGCGCCTGGTTCGCGCCGTCGCGCACATAATTGTAATTGCCGCTGAACAGGGCAATGCGAAGGTCGCTGGTCTCCATCGGCCTGTCCTAGCCGATTGCGCTGGCGGGCGCGAGTCAGGTGGCTGGCCAGCGAGGCGGCGGGACAAGGGTTGTCCCCACTTCGCTGCCGATGCCCTGGCGATCGCGCCGCTGGATCGGCGCGGCCACTTGGCATTTCCCGGTCAGGGTTGCCGCGGGCCCTTGCGGTGCGGTTTGGGCTTGCCCTTGAAGGGCGGACGCCCTGCTGGCCTTGGTCCGCGATCGTTCCCGCGATTGCCGCGATGTTCACCGCGCGGACGGTTCTCGCGCGCGGCATCCCGCGGGGTTTCGGGCGAGAGGTCAATCGTGATCCCGCTCTCATCCTCGCTGCCGGGGTTTGCGGTGCGAGCAACGGCAGCCCGAAACTTGGCTTCGAGCGCGCGCGGGATCTGGAAGAAGGTTTCGTTCGCAGCGATGCGGATCGCCCCGATTTCGTTGCGGGTCACATGGCCGCGGCGACACAGCAGTGGCAGCAGCCAGCGCGGATCGGCATTGTGGCGGCGGCCAATGTCCATGCGGAACCAGACCGTATCGTCAAAGCCCTCGCGATGATGAACCGGACGGGCCTGGCCATCGGGCTTCACGCGGGTGGACAGGTCAATCAGTTCTTCCGGCTCGGGCAGGCGGCTGGCATGGGCGCGGACCAGCGCCAGCGCCATGTCCTCCGGCCCCATCGTGGCGAGCAGGCGGCCGGCCAGTTCGCTCTCGGCCTCGCTGGGCTCGATCGGCTGGGTCAGCGTGGCGATCAGGCGCTCGTGGTCCTGCGCGCGGATTGCGGCGGGGCTGGGCACTTCGGTCCATTCGGCATCGATCCGTGCACCGCGCAGCATCATCTCCACCCGGCGGCGGCGCGGGTAGGGGACGATCAGCACGGCGGTGCCCTTCTTGCCGGCGCGGCCGGTACGGCCCGAACGGTGCTGGAGCGCCTCCGCGTCGCGCGGAATTTCGACGTGGACCACCAGGCTGAGTGAGGCGATGTCGATCCCGCGCGCGGCAACGTCAGTCGCCACGCAGACCCGGGCGCGCTTGTCGCGCAGCGCCTGCAAGGCATGGTTGCGCTCGTTTTGGCTATGCTCGCCCGAAAGCGCCACGGCCGCGAAGCCGCGCTCGACCAGCGTGGCGTGCAGGTGGCGGACATTATCGCGCGTGGCGCAGAACAAGATCGCCGTTTCCGCCTCGTGGAAGCGTAGCAGATTCACCACCGCATTCTCGATGTCCGAGGGCGAAACGGTAACCACCTGATAAGCGATGTCGCCGTGGCCCTGCTCGTCACCCACGGTCGAAATGCGCAGCGCCTCATGCTGGTAGCGCTTCGCCAGTGCAACGATCGGCTTGGGCAGGGTCGCCGAAAACAGCAGGGTACGGCGGTTGGCGGGCGTCGCGTCAAGCAGCTCTTCAAGGTCTTCGCGGAAGCCCATGTCGAGCATCTCGTCAGCCTCGTCGAGGACCACAAAGCTAAGGGCTGAGAGGTCCAGCGCCCCGCGCTCAAGGTGATCGCGCAGGCGGCCGGGCGTTCCGACGACAAAGTGTGCGCCCTGGTAAAGCGCGCGCCGTTCGCGTGACGGGTCCATTCCGCCAACGCAGGTGGCAACTGTCGCGCCTGTCCCGGCGTAAAGCCAGGTCAGCTCGCGGCTTACCTGCAAGGCGAGTTCGCGGGTCGGTGCCACCACCAGCGCCAATGGCGCAGCGGCCCTTGGCAGTGACTGGTCATTGGCCAGCAACTCCGCGCCCATGGCCAGGCCAAAGGCGACCGTCTTGCCAGAGCCGGTGCGGGCCGAAACCACCAGGTCCCGGCCCAGGGCCTCGGGCTCGATTACGGCGGACTGGACCGCAGTCAGTGCAGCATAGCCCCGCGCCGTCAGCGCGGTGGCAAGGGCAGCGGGAAGGGCGGCAAATGGCGCGGCTGACGCTGCGCCAGGCAGCGAGCCTGATTGTGCCATAAGGGTTACGCCATTTCCTTCTTGCGCGATGCCTTCTTGCGCTCATGCGGATCGAGGATCGCCTTGCGCAGCCGGACCGACTGCGGGGTGACTTCGACCATTTCATCGTCGTCGATATAGGCGATGGCCTGTTCCAGCGTCATGATCCGCGGCGGGGTGAGGCGGATTGCGTCATCCTTGCCGGTCGAGCGGAAGTTGGTCAGCTGCTTCGACTTCATCGGGTTGACTTCAAGGTCTTCCGGCTTGGCGTTTTCGCCGATGATCATGCCTTCATAGATCTTGTCCTGCGGGCGTACGAACAGCAC
>JBEEIN010000218.1:0-2527 GCA_041169825.1 Pseudomonadota bacterium | reverse complement strand
ATGACATGATCCTTCTTACCAACACGCATCACACCCTTGCCGGGCTCGAAGGCTATGGCCTGTCGATTGTCGGCGAACGGGCCATCACGGGAACGGCAGGCGAATAATGGCTAACTTTCTCATCGTCGAAGCGCGCTTTTACGACCACCTCAACGCTCAGCTGATCGCCGGGGCCAAGGCCGCGCTCAAGGCCGCAGGCCACCAGGCCGACGTCATCACCGTGCCCGGCGCGCTGGAGATTCCGGGTGCGATCGTCCTTGCCGACCAGGCCCAGCTTTATGACGGCTATGTCGCAATTGGCGTGGTGATCCGGGGCGAAACTTATCACTTCGAAATCGTCGCCGGCGAAAGCGCCCGCGGGATCATGGCGCTGACCATGGACGGCATGGCCATCGGCAATGGCATCTTGACGGTCGAAAACGAAGAACAAGCGCTGGTTCGCGCCGATCCAGCGCAGAAGGACAAGGGTGGCGAAGCGGCCAAGGCAGCGATTGCCCTGCTTGAACTGCGCAGCAAGTTCGGATGAGCGCCAAATCCGCCATCGCCGGAATTCCGATCGTCCTGGGCGGCAACGTCTTTGGCTGGACCGCCGACCGCGACACGAGCTTTGCTGTGCTTGATGCCTTTTACGAGGCTGGCGGGCGGATGATCGACACCGCCGATGTCTATTCGGCTTGGGTGCCGGGCCACAAGGGCGGCGAGAGTGAGGCAGTGCTCGGCGAATGGCTGGAAAGCCGGGGTGTCCGCGCTGATATGCGGATCCACACCAAGACCGGGATGCTGGGCGCGGCCGAGCTTTATGCGCCGGAACGGATCGCGCAATCACTGGACCGCTCGCTTGAGCGGCTGCGGACCGATTACCTCGATCTCTACTATGCCCACCGCGACTATGCCGAACTTGCGATTGACGAGATTGCCGCCGCCTTTGCGGGAACCGTCGCCAGCGGCAAGGTCCGCGCAATCGGCGCTTCCAACTTTGACGCGACCCGCCTGGGTGCGGCGCTTGATGCGGCGAAGACGGGCGGTTTTGCGGCGTTTCAGGTGCTGCAGAACGAATACAACCTGGTCTCGCGCGCGGCCTATCCCGCTGAATTACAGGCGCTTTGCACCAGCAACGGGATCGCCATGCTGCCCTTCTTCGGGCTCGCCTCGGGCTTCCTGACCGGCAAGTACCGGAGCGAGGGCGACCTGGCGCAATCGGTGCGCGGCGGCCGCATGAGGGAGCTGGTTTCGACCGGCGCGCCCGTCCTGGCGGTGATGGACGCGATTGCGACCGAGACCGGCGCTTCGCACGCTGCGATTGCCCTGGCCTGGTTGCGCAACCAGCCCGGTATCCTCGCCCCGATTGCCAGTGCGACGCGGGTTGAGCAGCTGGCCCAATTGATCGAAAGCACCCGGCTGGAATTGCGCCCCGATCAACTCGCAGCGCTGACTGCAGCACAGGCCGCCTAACCGACACACAAGGGTATTCAACGGCAGCGAGCCGCTTTGGAATGCCCGTCAAACAGCAGACCGCCCTCCACCTCTTCGCGTCTAATCGGATGCGGTGAAGTGCGGTCGCTGTTGGACAAAAGTTGGATTTCCATCACATCGCGCACATTACAATGTGATTTGTGTTGGAAAATGTAGGACTTAGCCTGCCAGTGGCGCGCAGCTGTCGGCACGGCGGGCCTGATCGACCTCAGCAAACAATTCCGCTGTCGGGGCAAGCCGCCGATCAAGGATTATGCCCTTGTCCGAAGGCGATTCCACCACCGGCATGCCTGCCGGAACCGACTGGCCTTTACGCGCCAGGACAAAGCGGATGCCCTGGGGGTACTGGCTGGTATCCAGCGCGGCGATATTGTCGGTATTGGCGGCAAAGACCGAGAGCGAGGCATAGCCCTGGTTCGGCGACGGCGCGGCTGTTACCAGCAACGGCCCCTTGCGCAAGTCATACACACACGAGGCATAGGCCAGGTCTGGTGAAGGCCGGACCACCCCGCGCGAATCCTTGGTGGTGCGGGGCCCGAACTTGAACTGGTTGGTCATCCCATCATCGCCAACGATGCGATCCATCGCGATGTTCATGAGGGCATGCGGCACGGCCAACACCAGACCGAGATGGCCCACGATGGCGGCACCAACGAACAGGCCGAGCAGCTTTACGTTCCGGTTCATGCTGCACCTCCGCAATCTAGCTTGGTTACCTTGGGCATCGGGATCGAGGCATAGTCCTGCTGGGCCTGCTTGCTGGGCAGGTAGAGCCGCAAGGTAATGTCATAGTCCCCCGCCTTGTTGGTCGAGGCCCAGGCGCCGCTTTCCGGGTGCTTCGGCGAGAGCGTGCCGCTCCATTCCGACTTACCGTCAGGCTGGGCTTCGGTCTGATCAAACGACAGGGCGCCATCATCGTTGAGCGGCAGGTAGTTGTCCGCCGCATAGACCGTGATCGACCACCACTGGGCCGGCAAAGCACCGCCTGTCACGCGATAGCGGCAGTCTTCGCGCAGGCGGGCGCCGCTGTCATCGGTGTTGCGGCTGAAGTACA
>JBEEIN010000217.1:0-3066 GCA_041169825.1 Pseudomonadota bacterium | reverse complement strand
GCCCCCAAGCTGGATGAATGGCCCAAGGTCCACTGGGCGCCGGATTCGGCTTCCAAGCGCGTCAACCTCGACACCCTGACTGCCGAGGAAGTGCAGAGCTGGAAACAGGGCGACCGCTTGCTGCTCAACGGCAAGATGCTGACCGGCCGCGATGCCGCGCACAAGCGGATCCAGGATATGCTGGCCAAGGGCGAGACCCTGCCGGTCGAGTTCAAGGGCCGCTCGATCTATTATGTCGGCCCGGTCGATCCAGTGATGGGCGAAGTGGTTGGTCCGGCCGGTCCGACCACCGCCACCCGGATGGACAGCTTCACCGACATGATGTGCGAGCTGGGCCTGCTGACCATGATCGGCAAGGCCGAACGCGGCCAGGGCGCGACCGAGGTCATCGCCAAGCACAAGGTGGCCTACCTCATGGCGGTTGGCGGTGCGGCCTATCTGGTCGCGCGGGCGATCCGCGAGGCGAAGGTCATCGCCTTTGAAGACCTGGGCATGGAAGCGATCTATGAATTCACGGTCGAAGACATGCCGGTGACGGTCGCCGTCGATAGCGAAGGCAACAATGTCCACCAGCTCGCCCCGCTGGCCTGGAAGGAAAAGATTGCCCGCGAAGGCCTGTTGCCCGTCAAATAGGCCCTCGCTCGCCTTCGACCAATGACACCTGCGGTTCGACCAAGCCGCTGGCGCGATTGCCCGAAACCGGGCTAGGCAGGGCTATGGATTCCGCCGTGCCTTCCACCCCGCGCGTGCCATTCAAGCTGGTGCTGGCCTCGATCGCCGGGGTCTGGCTGGCCTATTTTGCCTTGACGACCCTGCGCGGCTGGTTGGTCGGGCTCGAGCTGTTCGATGCCTTGCTGTGGCGGCGGTGTCTGGTGACGGCGGCGTCGATGGCGGTGACCCTGGCGCTCTATCCGCTGGTCCGGCTGCTCGATCCGCGCCCGTTCTGGATCAAGGTTGGGGTCGTGCTGCTAATCGCCCTGCCGGCCTCGGCCCTGTTGGCCGCCATCAACCAGGCGGTCTTTGCCGACATCGAGAACAAGGTTGTCGCCACCATTGGTGAGCGCGAGGGCCTGCGCATCCGCAGCGATGAAAGCGGCAACCTGCTGGTCGATCCGCTTGACCGCGAGGCGGAGGTAGCGGCCACCCCTGCCCCGCCGTCACGGGCACCGGGCGAGGCCAAGCCCGCGATCACGATCAACGCCGAAATGCGCGCCGACAACCGCCTGCGCCAGCTGGTCGATGTGGCGCTGGGCCGGTACTATCTGCTGCTGGCCTGGGCGGCGCTCTATTTCTCGCTGGCCAATGCCGAACAGGCGCGTGCCGCGGAACGCCGCGAAGGCGAATACCGCCGCGCCGCCAAGGCATCGGAACTGCGCTCGCTGCGTTATCAGGTGAATCCGCATTTCCTGTTCAACACGCTCAATTCGCTTTCGGCGCTGGTGATGACGGGCAAGACCCAGGCCGCCGAGCAGATGATCCAGACGCTATCGACTTTCTATCGCCGCAGCCTGGCCGGGGACACCACTGCCGATGTCGCGCTCGATCAGGAAATCGCCCTGCAGCGGCTTTACCTGGAGATCGAGGCGGTGCGCTTCCCCGAACGGCTCCGCACCCGCTTTGATATTCCAGCCGCCCTGGCCGACGCGCGGATGCCGGGGATGATCCTGCAGCCCCTGATCGAGAATTCGGTCAAATATGCCGTCGCGGCGACCACCCGGCCTGTGACGCTGACGGTTGTCGCGCGCGAGATGAATGGAGTCCTTGAGATTGAAATCGTCGATGACGGACCCGCCAGCCAGGCCGGCAAGGCCGGGTTTGGCATCGGGCTGGCCAATGTCCGCGATCGTCTGGCCGCGCGGTATGGCGATGCCGCCCATTTTGCCTCTGACCCCCTTCCGGGAGGCGGCTGGCGAAGTGTGATCAGCCTCCCCCTCGAACGCCATGACTGACCCGACCTTGACCAAGCCGCTGCGCACCCTGATCGTCGATGACGAGCCCCTGGCGATCGAGCGGATGCAGGTCATCTGCGGTGATCTGGCCGGGATCGAGGTGGTCGGCACCGCCCAGGATGGCACCGCCGCGCTGCGCCAGATCGATGCCCTGTCACCCGATCTGGTATTGCTCGACATGACCATGCCCGAACTCGATGGCCTGGCCGTCGCGCGGGCCCTGACAGGCCGCCAGCCCGGGCCGGCCGTGGTCTTTGTCACCGCGCATGAGAATTTTGCGGTCGAGGCATTCGATCTCGATGCCGTTGACTATGTCTTGAAGCCGGTCACCCCCGAGCGGCTTGAACGTGCGGTTGGCCGGGCGCTGACGCGGCGGGGGGAGCGCGCCGGGCAAGGCGGTGACTGGCTGAGCGAATTCTGGGTGCCCTATCGCTCCGAACTGTTGCGGATCGCGGCGGCCGATGTGGATCGCATCGATGCCGAGCGCGACTATGTCCGGCTTCATGTCGGCGATCGCAGCTATCTGCTGCTGCAGACCGTCACCGGGCTGGAGGCGCGGCTCGATCCGCAGCGGTTCATTCGGCTCCACCGTTCGACCATCCTGCGGCGCGACCGGATTACCGGGCTGCGCCACGATGGGCTGGGGGTCTGGTCGGCGGAGTTGGCCGATGGTTCGGCAGTCCGGATTGGCCGGACCTATCTGGCCAAGGCTAAGGCGATGGCCGGACGCTGACTCGCGTGTTAGGAGGGGGGCGATGTTCGTCGCGCTGACCTTCCTGCTCGGGATCGGCAATTTCGCCGTCCACCGCGCTGTCCTGAACAGCCAGCACCCGTTGCTCGCGCAGGTGCCGTGGCTGTTTCAGCTGCTGGGCGGCCGGTTCAGCCTGCTGATCGAGTTCGCGATGTTGCTGGGGGCCATGCTGATGGTGGCCGACGGGTCAGCCAACTGGGCTTGGTTCTACGCGGGCTACAGCGCAGTCAATGCCGGCTCGGCCTGGTTGATCCTGAGCGGGCGGATCTAGGCTGGATCATGTCGGGCAAGACCGTTCTTTACCACGTCAGCGATCTGCATTTCGGTTACGAGGATCGCCAGGCGCTGGATTGGTTCGCTGCCGAA
>JBEEIN010000216.1:0-3911 GCA_041169825.1 Pseudomonadota bacterium | reverse complement strand
TCGTATTTACCCGATACCGGATACGGAAGTGCTCAATCCGTGCTTGCGGAAAACGGCCTGACAAGACCGCCTGATAGCTTCTGGTCAACAGTTGGGGCGCAAGACGACGCAAAGACAACTTACGGTGTGGTTGTGCCATGCTGGCAATCCTAACCTGACGGCAAGATCTGAGGGGCAAAAGCGTGGTCTATCAGACAATGCGTCACTTCCCCGCCAAGCGGGATTCACCCGACCTTTTACCGATCCGGATTTTCCAACATTGCATCGCGCCAGGGACCTGTAGCAGGTTGCACGCATTGCTTTGTTGAGGCTTACAGGTAATCACTTTGATTGAAAACAGGGTTCACTCGACTCCATGGGGACCCAATGCCATGAAATCTGCCCTGGAAATCGTCGCCTACACGAATTCGACCGAGACTGAGGGCACCATCGCCCTGCTTGAATTGGCTATTGCCAAGATGCGCCGGACTGGCTTTGCCGAATGCGCCGAGCTGGCTGACCAGGCCCTTGATCAATTCGTCGAAGAGACGGTCCGCCGCATGAAATCGAAACCCGTTACCCTCGACGCAACCATGCACTGATTGCACGAGAAGAATCGACGGTTCACCGCATGAACGGCGGCAGTCGATCCTGACAGATTGGTGCGCCCGACGGGATTCGAACCCATGGCCCCCAGATTAGGAATCTGATGCTCTATCCTGCTGAGCTACGGGCGCCCCGCGTTCCCTTAGGACGCAGCATTGCTGCTGGCAATCAGTTCGCCTGATCGGGAGGCACCACCGGGAACGGTAGCGGCATGACTGCGACCCCTTCCTCCAGCAGTTCCTTGGCCTCTTCCAGCGTCGCCTTGCCGTGGATCGGCTCCGCCTCGCGTTCGCCATAGTGAATTGCGCGGCTTTGCTCGGCGAAGTCCTCGCCCACCCAACGCGATTGCTTGAGTGCTTCGGCCTGCATCCTCGCCAGCGTTTCCATCACCGCCACAGCTTCGGGGGGGAGGCCAGCAGCGACTGGCGCGGGCTTGGCTGGTGTTACCAACTGGTTGCCCTTTTTCGGCACTGCGGGAGCCATCGGCGCCTTGTCTACCGCGGTTGTCCCGCAGTGGGGGCAATCGACCAGCCCGCGCTGGCGTTGGTCAGCAAAAGCATCGGACGAGGCAAACCAACCCTCAAAGCGGTGCCCGGCAGGTTGGCAGATCAGGTCAAAGACGATCATGGCGCGGCTTATGTGTGGATTGGCCGCCGATTGGCAAGACTGGGCAATTGCGAGCGCACTTCGGCAATGCGAGCCAGATCGATTTCGGCGAAACCCAGACCGGTCGCTTGCCCACCCATATCGAGCAAGACATCACCCCAAGGGTCGATGACTAGGCTATGCCCATAGGTTTCCCGGCCATCTTCATGCTGGCCCACTTGCGCCGCGGCAATAACATAGGCGCTTGCCTCGATGGCCCGGGCGCGTTGCAGAACGTGCCAGTGGGCCGAGCCAGTCGGTCGCGTGAAGGCTGCGGGAATGGCAATCGCATCGCACCGGGCCTGCCCAAGCGCCTCGAACAAGGCGGGAAACCGCAGATCATAGCAAATGGTCAGACCGAGGCGGCCCAGGGGCGTATGATCAACCGTTACAACTGCCTCGCCCGGCGCATAGGCATTGGATTCGCGCCAAGATTCACCCGTGGCCAGATCGACATCGAACATGTGGATCTTGTCATAGCGTGCGGCGATCGAGCCGGACGAGTCGATCAGGAAACTGCGATTGGCCCAGCGGCCATCCTCGCGGGCAACAGCCAGGCTGCCCAGCGCGACCCACACCCCTGCCCCGGCGGCGGCTTCGCGGACCGCGCTGAGCACTGTGTTCTGGTCTTCGGGAACGATATGCTTCGCGCCGCGCGCCCGGTCGCGGTCTAGCAGGCCCGACATCTCTGGCGTGAACATCATGCTGGCCCCGCCACTTGCAGCCGCACCAATGGCGCTGACCAAGCTTTGCGCATTGGCCGCCGGGTCGATCCCGGTAGTCGTCTGCAGAACGGCGATGCGGGCCATCAGGTGTCGTTACAGGCCAAGCAAGGGATCGAGCTTGCCGGCGGCATCAAGGGCATGAATATCGTCGCAGCCGCCCAGTGCCTGGTCATTGACCAGCACCTGCGGGACGGTGCTCGCCCCCGGGACCCGGCGCACCATTTCCTCGCGTTCCTTGCCGCCAAAGGTCACGTCGATCTCTGTATAGGAAACGCCCTTGCGATCCAGCAGCCCCTTGGCGCGGACGCAATAGGGGCAACCCCACTTGGTATAGATCTCCACTTTCAGCGCAGACATGGCGGCTCCTCTTGAAACGCGCTCCGGCTACCATACATCGTGGGCGGTGTCATGGTCCGCAAGGGGATGATGCCAAGCCGCAGGATGCCTTTTTGGGTCCTGCATAAGCCAGAATTGCTCATCGGAGGATTTTGTCATGAACCGTTTTGATTTTACCCCCTATCGCCGCACCATGGTTGGGTTTGACCGGCTGTTTGACCTGCTGGAAAACCACAACCGCCTGAACAGCGGCGATAACTACCCCCCTTTCAATATCGAACGTCGCGGCGAGGAAAGCTATCGCATCACCTTGGCGGTAGCCGGGTTCAAGCCCGCCGATATCGAGATCACGGCCCAGCAAAACCTGTTGGTCGTCCAGGGCCGCAAGGGCGAAGAGCAACCGACAGGCCAGTTCCTTCACGTCGGGATTGCCCAGCGTGGCTTTGAGCGCCGGTTCGAACTGGCCGACTATGTCCGCGTCGAATCCGCGAACCTGGAAGATGGCCTGCTGATTATCGATCTGGTCCGCGAAGTGCCCGAAGCGATGAAGCCCAAGAAGATCCCGGTCGGCACGCAAAAGGCCCTGACCGTAGTCAGCGATGCGACTGACGAGAGCAGTGCAGCGGCCTAAAGCTTAAGGGTTTTTCTGGTTATTGGGGGTGAGGCCTGGCGGCCCCACCCCCGCAACGCTTTCGCGCCGCCCTGTCGGGTCAAAATCGTCCGGGTCGCAATAGACGATCCGACCTACGACAAGCCCGAAATTCGCTGCCTGCGCGAAGTCGAGCTAGGGTAATCCCTAGGTCGAATGCAAGCGCAAATTTAGCAATTGTATAGGCGAAATTAACTAAAGGCTCAGACCAGCCGGGCCTGTTGCACCGCGGCGGCAATAAAACCCGCAAACAACGGGTGCGGTTCGAACGGTCGGCTCTTCAATTCGGGATGGAACTGGACCCCGATAAACCATGGGTGATCGGGCCGCTCGACAATTTCCGGCAAAAGCCCGTCAGGCGACATGCCTGAAAACACCAACCCACCCTGCTCCAGCGCATCGCGATAGGCTGAGTTGACCTCATACCGATGGCGGTGACGCTCCGAGATTGTTGTTTCGCCGCCATAAACCGACGATACGTGGCTGTTCGCACCGAGCTTGGCCTCATAGGCGCCCAAACGCATGGTCCCGCCCAGATCGGTATCGGCACCACGTTGTTGCAACCCTTCTGGGCTCATCCATTCGGTGATGATCCCGACCACCGGCTCGGCCGGCTCGCCAAATTCGGTCGACCCTGCCCCGGAGATCCCAGCCGTATTGCGCGCCGCTTCGATGCAGGCCATCTGCATGCCCAGGCAGATGCCGAAGAACGGCACCTTGCGTTCACGGGCAAAGCGAACCGATGCGATCTTGCCTTCCGAACCGCGCACGCCGAATCCGCCTGGCACCAGAATGCCGTGCATCGGCTCCAGCCGGGTGACGATTTCCTCATCGCCAGCCTCGAACAGCTCGGCATCGATCCACTTGATGTTGACCTTGACCCGGTTGGCCATGCCACCGTGGATCAGCGCCTCGTTAAGGCTCTTATAGGCATCGGGCAGGCCGACATATTTGCCGACCACGCCAATCGT
>JBEEIN010000215.1:0-12085 GCA_041169825.1 Pseudomonadota bacterium | reverse complement strand
CCGAAGATGTTGACGCTGGCGAGGACCACGGCGAGCAGGCCGAGCCACTTGGCCGCTGGGCTACCCGCCGCCGCGCTGGCAATCAGCGCACCGACGATGATCACAGATGAAATCGCGTTGGTCACCGCCATCAGCGGCGTGTGCAGCGCGGGTGTGACCGACCAGACGACATAATAACCCACAAAGCAGGCCATGACGAAGATCGAGAGGATCGAGATGAAGTCCATGGCCTAGGCTCCGAGCAGGCGTTCATTGACGACCTTGCCGCCTTGCGTCAGCCGCACGGCATTGCCGATTTCCTCGTCCAGCACCGGTTTACCGGCCTCCTTGTCCCAGAAGGCGGAGAGGAAGTTATAGAGGTTGCGGGCGAACAGCGCAGAGGCATCGGCCGGAAGCTTGGCCGGGGTGTTGGTATAGCCGAGGATCTTGACGCCGTGGCGCACCACAACTTCATCCGGCTTGCTGCCTTCGACGTTACCGCCCTGCGCCACGGCCAGGTCAAAAATCACCGAGCCCGGCTTCATGCTGGCGATCTGGGCATCGCTGATCAGCCGCGGCGCCGGCCGGCCCGGGATCAGCGCAGTGGTGATGACGATGTCCTGCTTGGCGATGTGGCTGGAAACCAGCTCAGCCTGGGCCTTCTGGTATTCCTCTGACATTTCGGTGGCATAGCCACCGGCACCCTCACCCTCGATCCCAGCGACGCTTTCGACGAAGATCGGTTTGGCCCCCAGCGAAAGGATCTGTTCCTTGGTGGCCGAACGGACATCGGTTGCCGAAACCTGCGCCCCAAGACGACGGGCTGTGGCAATGGCTTGCAGCCCTGCCACGCCGACGCCCATAACAAAGCACTTGGCAGCGGAAATCGTGCCAGCCGCGGTCATCATCATCGGGAAAGCGCGACCATACAGATTGGCGGCTTCAATCACCGCCTTGTAACCGGCCAGGTTCGATTGGCTGGAAAGGATATCCATCGATTGCGCGCGCGTGATGCGCGGCATGAATTCCATCGCCAGGGCTTCGAGGCCAGCCTTGGCATATGCGTCAACCCGGGCGCGCTGGCCGAAGGGATCGAGCCCGGCGACGATCCAGGCGCCCGCGTTCGCGCTCTTCAGTGCCTTGGGATCGGGGCCTTGCACGCCAAGGACGATATCCGCGCCCTTGGCCGCATCCTTGACAACCTCAGCGCCAGCTGCGGCATAGTCGGCATCGGCAATCGACGCCGCCTCACCAGCCCCAGCCTCAACCACGACAGTCGCGCCCAGGGCGATGAATTTTTTCACCGTTTCCGGTGTGGCCGAAACCCGGGTCTCCCCGCTCGCGCGTTCCTTGAGGACGGCGATCCGCAGGCTGGCGCTCACCGTGTCAGCGCGTGATCAGCGCGATGACGACAACGGCGGTGAGAGCCACGACCACGCTGCCGTACTTCACCAGACCGATGAAACCACCATAGGTTTCGTTGGCCGCCTTCATATCATTACCCGAAGCCATAATCCTGTCCCTGCTTGGCAAGTTGCTGTTTCGCAGCCCCATCTATCGCCGCCCGGGCCGACACTCAAGAGGGACAGCGCCGGATCCGGTGCGATTTCGCAGGCTTAATCGCCTCTTTACTCCCTTGCGCTATCCTCTGGCCCATCAGGTTTGGGAAGCAAAGCAAGGTTATGGCGGATTTCGACCAGCAAACATTAATGCTGATCGACGATGAGCCGGCGCAGAGCCGGCTGATCTCCGCGCTGGCCGCGCGCGAGGGCTGGCGAACGCTGGTGGTGCGGGATTCCGAAACCGCAATCGCCACTCTGGGTACACGCCAAGGCATGCAACTGGGCGCGATCATCCTGGATCAATGGGTGCCGGGCGATGAAGCCTGCAGCCTGATCGCCGAGCTGAAAAGCCGCCGTCCGGGGCTACCGCTATTGATGCTGACAGCCTCTGCCTCGCCCTTGCTGGCGGTTGAGGCGATGCGCGCCGGGGCCACCGATTATCTCGTCAAGCCCGTCTCGCCCGAGCGGCTGATGCAGGCGCTGCGTATGGCAACGACGCGCGAAGCCCCGCGTGACGAGTTGATGCCGCTGACCGAGAAGATGCCGTCAAAGCCCGAATTTGACGCGATGATCGGGGCCGCGCCCAACTTCCGCAGCGCCCTTGCCATTGCGGCCAAGGCCGCGCGGGGCCATGGCCCGGTGCTGATCGAGGGCGAAAGCGGCACCGGCAAGGAAATGCTGATCCGCGCAATGCAGGCTGCAAGCCCGCGGACGAAGGCTCCGTTCCGCATGATCAACATCGGTGCCATTCCCTCCAATTCGGTTGAATCAGCCCTGTTCGGACATGAGAAGGGTGCATTTCCGGGGGCTTTTGACCGTCATGTCGGTGCGCTTCAGCATGCCGATTGGGGAACCCTGGCGCTCGATGAGGTCGACCGGCTGCCACTGGCGGTCCAGCAGCGCCTGCTCGAATCAATCCAACGCGGCGATGTCCGCCCGATCGGCGCGCGCCATTCTTTCCGGATCGACGTTCGCCTGATCGCGGCCAGCAACCTGCCGCTTAAGGACATGGTGGCAAGCGGCCATTTCCTGCCGGAACTCTATGAGGCGATCTCTGGCGTGACGGTGCAAGTGCCGGCGCTGCGCGACCGCGCGGGAGACATTCCCGCCCTCACCCGCCATTTCCTGGCGCGGATCGGCGAACAGCCCGGCCTGCGCGAGATGGGCATTACCGACGGGGCGCTGGCGCTGCTGACCGCATATGACTGGCCCGGCAATGCCCGCCAGCTTCAGGCAGTCCTGTTCCGGGCCGCCGTGTTCTGCGATGGTGATGCGCTGACCGCCGACGATTTTCCGCAGCTTGCCAATCTACTGGGCGATGCAGGCAATCCCAGCCAACATCATCACGAGGCGATTGGCGTTACGCTTTACACCCAGGACGGCAATCTGCGCCCACTTGAAGAGATCGAGGCAGATGTGATCCGCCTGGCCATTGGCCATTACCGCGGCCGGATGACCGAGGTTGCGCGGCGGCTTGGGATCGGTCGTTCGACGCTTTATCGCAAGCTCTCAGACCTGGGGATCGGCGAGGTCGCCTAAGGGGCGAGCTGGCTGAAATCGGTGAGCGCGGCATCGCGCAAGCCGCGCCAGACGCGCAGCGCCTGCACAGTTTCCAGCACATCGTGGACCCGCAGCAGCTGGACCCCAGCTTCCAGTGCCTTGGTCGCCAGCATGATCGAGCCCCCCAGCCGTTGATGGGCCGGGGCCTCACCCGACAGCGCGCCGATCATGCGCTTGCGGCTCACCCCAATCAGCAGCGGCTGGCCAAGCGCATGGAACAGCGGCAGGGCATTCATCAGCGCCAGGTTGTCAGCAACCGACTTGCCAAAGCCGATACCCGGATCGAGCACGATCCGGTCCCGTGAAATTCCCGCGGCAATCGCTGCATCGCGGCGCTCGGCCAGCCAGTCAAAGACGTCCAGGACCACGTCCGAATAGGCCCCGCCGGTGTGAAGATCATCGCCTACGCCCGGGGCATGCATCAGCACCACGGGTGCCCCGGAACGCGCCGCGAATTCGAGGCTGCGCGGATCATGGCGCAGCGCGGACACGTCGTTCAGGATATGGGCGCCGGCAGCAAGCGCTGCTTCCATCACGGCTGGCCGCCGGGTGTCGATTGAGATGGCAGCGCCCGCCGAGGCCAGCCGCTCAATCATCGGCACCACGCGCTTCAGTTCATCACCTTCCCAGACGGCTGCCGCGCCGGGCCGGGTGCTTTCACCCCCGATATCGATGATCGCGGCACCGGCCTCGAGCATGGTCGAGGCATGAGCCGATGCGACTTCCGGATCGTCCATGAACTGGCCGCCATCGGAAAAGCTGTCGGGCGTGATGTTGAGGATGCCCATGACCTGCGGCTGGTCCAGCCGCACGGTCCGCGCGCCGCAAACAAGTGGCGCAGGGACCCGTTGCAGGTTTTCGAACTGGGCCTGCAGGTGCGGTGAAAGCTCAGGCAATCGTGCCCGCAACTCCGTCGCCGAATAGATTTCGCGCGAGACGATCTTGCCGCCTTCGCGCGCAATCACGGCAAAGCGGCTGGCATAGGCCAGCCCGCCCGCCAGGCGGATGACCCCGCCCTCCTCGTTCTGCGGCGATTCAGCCAGGGCGATGGGGCGGAGGTAATACCGGGTGGTCAATCTTCCGTCGCCAGCAAGTATAGCTGCCGGATTGCGTCGAGCGGCTTCAGCTCACCCTCATGCTCGATGTGCCAAAAGGTCCAGCCGTTGCAGCTGGGCGCGCCCTGCAGCTTGGCCCCGAGGCCGTGGATCGAACCCATCTGCTCGCCCGAAACCAACGAGCCATCGGCGCGGACCGTGGCGGAAAGCTTGCGCTTCTTGTCAAAAATCTTCGCACCGGCAGCGATAAAGCCGGTTTCGACCAGCGTGCCAAAGGCCACCTTCGGCGCGGCCTTGGGGCTCTGCATCGTGGTGATCGCGGATTCATCAAGCGGCAGGGCCAGCTCGATCCGCTCAAGCGCGGCCTCGCGATAGGCGCTTTCGCGTTCGCAACCGATCCACTCGCGGCCCAGACGCTTGGCCACCGCGCCGGTTGTTCCGGTGCCGAAGAAGGGATCGAGCACGACATCGCCCTTGTTGGTCGTCGCCAGCATGACGCGATAGAGCAGCGCTTCGGGCTTTTGCGTCGGGTGAACCTTGTGCCCGCCCTTCTTGAGCCGTTCCTGCCCGCTGCAGATCGGCAGCACCCAGTCCGAGCGCATCTGCAGCTCGTCATTCAGGGTCTTCATCGCGCGATAGTTGAAGGTGTACTTGGCCTTCTCACCCATCGAGCACCAGATCAGCGTTTCGTGCGCATTGGTAAAGCGGGTGCCTTTGAAGTTCGGCATCGGGTTGGACTTGCGCCAGACGATGTCGTTGAGGATCCAGAAACCCATGTCCTGCAACATCGCGCCGAGGCGGAAGATGTTGTGATAGGACCCAATCACCCAAAGCGAGCCGTTTGGCTTGAGCAGGCGGCGCGCCTCGGTCAGCCATTCGCGGCTGAACTTGTCATAGGCGGCAAAGCTGTCGAACTGGTCCCAATGATCGGTCACCGCATCAACATGGCTGCCGTCGGGACGCGACAGATCGCCACCCAGCTGCAGATTGTAGGGCGGATCGGCAAAGATCATGTCGATCGAGGCATCGGGCAGGCTGCGCATCGCTTCGATGCAATCGCCATCGAGGATCCGGCCGACCGGTAAATCCGGCCGAACCACCTCGCGCACGGGCTTCAACCGCGCCTTTTCACCCACCAGCATCTGGCCCATGTCATTCCCTGAAAAACTGCAAAAGTTATCCACAGGGTGAGTCATCCGGAGTCCGGCGTCAAGTGCAAAGGCCTCAGGAATCCTTTCGATTCAGCGCGATTCAAAGTGGAACACAACGAGTCCGGCACAGCATGTTGAGTCCCGGGATTCGCCCCGGACTCAACATATGGTGGGTGTGGCCTGCGGGACTCGCCCGCAAAATAATTTGGTCAGATCAAGACCAGCTGGGCCACCGGCGCAAAACTGCGGCGGTGAAGCGGGCTTGGGCCATGCTCCCGCAAGGCCGCTAGGTGCTCTGCCGTGCCGTATCCCATGTTGGTCTCCCATCCATAATGCGGATGGGCGAGCGCATATTCGCGCATCAGCCGGTCGCGATGCTCTTTGGCCAGGATCGAAGCCGCGGAAATACAGGGTTCGAGCGCGTCTCCCCCGACAATCGCGCGGGCTGACCAGCACCAATCGGGGTGCCGCCCCGCCGGGGTCATATTGCCGTCGATCAGCACTTCATCGGGTTCCAGCGAGAGTGCCGCCACGGCCCGGGTCATCGCCAGCATGGTCGCGGCGAAGATGTTGATCCGGTCAATCTCCTCTGCCTCAACCACACCCAGCGCCCACTGGCAGCTGGCCTTGATCTGCGGCTCCAGCACCGCGCGGCGCTTGGCCGAGAGCTTCTTGGAATCGTCCAGTCCGGCAGGCGCATCGGGACCGAGCACACAGGCCGCGGCCACGACCGGCCCGGCCAGTGGGCCGCGTCCAGCCTCATCAACGCCGATCACGACCCGGCCTTTGGTCCCCTTGGCAAAGCGCAGCGCGGATTCCATCTACAAGGCCATGACCAAAACCATCATCCGCACCTTTTTCCCGCTCGCCGCCCTCCTCGCAAGCTGCAGCCCCTCGGTTGCTGGGGATAGGCCAACCGTTACCGAAACCAAGGGTGTCTTCGCTGTCACCCCCCTCGCCACGCTGGATGCGCCCTGGGCAATAGCGGTCCTCCCGCACGGTGGGGTGCTGGTGACGGAAAAGGCCGGCAGCCTCAAGCTGATCGACGGCGCGGTCAAGGACGTGGCCGGGGTGCCAAAGGTCGACGCCGGCGGTCAGGGCGGGCTTGGCGATGTGGTTCTCGCGCCGGATTACGCAAAGAGCGGGCTCGTTTACCTTTCGTGGGTCGAAGCTGGCGAGAATGACACCCGCGGGGCCGCGGTTGGCCGGGCACGATTGGTCTTGGGCGAAGCCCCGCGCCTTGAGGGTCTGGAAGTGCTTTGGCGCCAGAACCCGAAGGTCACCGGCCGCGGACACTTTTCGCATCGCATCGCCTTCTCGCCCGATGGCCAGCTGATGTTCGTTGCTTCGGGTGAGCGGCAGAAGATGGACCCAGCGCAGGATCTGTCCGTCAACCTCGGCAAGGTCTTGCGCCTGTTGCCCGACGGCAACCCGGCCCCCGGCAACCCCTTCGCCGACAAGGGCGGAGTCAGTGCCGAAATCTGGACCTACGGCCATCGCAATATCCTGGGGCTGGCTTTCGACCCGCAAGGGCGGCTGTGGGATCTGGAACATGGACCGGCTGGCGGCGACGAACTCAACCTGGTTGAACCCGGCAAGAACTATGGCTGGCCGATCGTTTCGGAAGGCGATCACTATGATGGTCGTGACATTCCCCCGCACAGCACGCGGCCTGATATGGCCGCGCCAAATCTGAGCTGGACCCCGGTCATCGCCCCGGGGGACATGGTGTTCTACCGCGGCAAGGCGTTTCGTGATTGGCGCGGGCAGTTGTTGATCGGCGGCCTGGTTTCAAAAGGGCTGGTGCGGGTTTCGATCAATGGCACCAAAGTGATCGGAGAGGCCCGCTACCCGCTCGACAAGCGCATCCGCGATGTTGCCGAAGCCCATGACGGCAGCCTGCTGGTGATTGAAGATGGCAAGGGCGGCCGGTTGCTGAAGTTGACCCCTGCAAAATAGCCAAGGGGCATTTTCCATCGACAAGCGCGCCCCCGCGCCTTAGGGGCGCGCGCCTATGGCAGACGGTCCTACCCTGATCCCGCTTGATAACGTCGATCCCGCGCTGGTTGAGGAACTGCTTGACCGCGCGTTCGAGCCGGGTCGCCACAAACGCACGGCGTACAAGGTCCGCGAAGGCATGGATTGGCTGCCCGGCCTGTCCTTCGCCGCGATTGACAGCGAAGAGCATCTGGTCGGAACAATCCAGTGCTGGCCAGTTGCGTTGACCGATCCCGATGGCCGCCGCCACCCGATGATCATGGTCGGTCCGGTTGCGGTTGAACCCGGCGCGCAAGGCACCGGCTATGGCAAGGCCTTGATGACTGCCAGCCTGGCCGCGCTATCGCCGCAGGCACCGCTGCCGCAGGTGATGATCGGCGATCCGGAATATTATGGCCGCTTCTGGGGCTTCACCAATGCCCACACCGGCGGCTGGGACCTGCCCGGGCCGTTTGAGCGCCACCGCCTGCTGGTGCGGTGCGACAATCCGGCCGTCCTCCCCGCCGAAGGCATGCTGGGGCCTTGGCGCGGCTAAGCTGATCTGGCATCGCACCCCTGATGCCCTATGAGCCGTTACCCGATCTTGCCACGCTGAGCCTTGCGGAAATCGCGGCGCTGAATGCGGAGCGCAAGCTGCCGCCGGTTGCGGAGTGGAACCCACAGGCCACCAGCGACAGCCTGATGACGATCAAGGCGGACGGGCGCTGGTTCCACGACGGCGGGGAAATCCGGCGCCCAGCGATGATCCGGGCCTTTGCGGGGCTGCTGCGGCGCGAGGCTGATGGCAGCCACTGGTTGGTTACACCGTTCGAAAAGCAGTCCATCAAGGTCGAGGATGCCGCCTTTATCGCCACTGACGTAGTGGCACAGGATGGGGCGCTGGCCTTTCGTCTGAACACCGACGAGATCATCGTGGCCGGACCAGACCACCCGGTGCTGGCGCGCGGCCAAGCCGAGCTCCCGGCCATTTACCTTATGGTCCGCAACGGCTGCGAAGCTCGGATCAATCGCAGTACCTGGCTGCAGCTGGTCGAACTGGCCGATGCCGAGCTCTGCGTGACCAGCCAGGGCACAGGCTTTTCCCTGGTGCCCGCATGAGCGAACTGGTGGCGCGGCTGCGAAGCCTGCACGAGGCGGGGCATGCGCAGGAACGAGATGACCTGTTATCGGACGAGCGCCATGACGGCAGCTTTCGTCCGGCAGCCGTGCTGGCCGCGATCACCCAGCGGGAACGGCCCGGTTTTCTGCTGATCCACCGCCCCTCCAACATGCGCTCCCACCCCGGTCAGGTTGCCTTTCCCGGCGGCAAGATCGATCCCGGCGAAACGCCGGTTGAAGCTGCCCTGCGCGAAGCCTGGGAGGAATTGGGCATCCACGAACGCGATGTCACTGTGATCGGCACCAGCGACCAATACCGCACCGGGACCGGCTATGAAGTGACCCCCGTGATCGCGGTGGTACCGCCCGATCTTGAACTCAACCCCAACCCGACCGAAGTGGCCCGGTGGTTCGAGGCCCCGGTCGACTTTGTGTTCGATCGCCAGAACCAGGTTGAACAATCGGCATTTTGGCAAGGCGCCGAAAGGCGCTACATCGAGATCATGTGGCAAGAGCATCGGATTTGGGGCGTGACCGCAGCGATCATCCATAACCTGTCGCGGCGGATCGCATGGTGACGACCACTCTGCCTGCGGCTGACTGGACCAAGCGTGCCGATCTGGCGGCGCTGGTTGCCGCGCTTGGTGCCGGCAAGGCCCGCTATGTGGGTGGCGCGGTGCGCGACACTCTGCTGGGCATTCCGGTGAAGGATGTCGACATTGCCACGCCGCTTGAACCCCAGGCGGTGATGCAACGCTTGAAAGATGCCGGCATTCAGGTTGTTCCGACCGGGATTGAGCACGGCACGGTTACCGCCGTTTTGCCGG
The DNA here is from genome assembly GCA_041169825.1 of Pseudomonadota bacterium. Classification (GTDB taxonomy): domain Bacteria; phylum Pseudomonadota; class Alphaproteobacteria; order Sphingomonadales; family Sphingomonadaceae; genus Novosphingobium. Next base: position 2,855 of record JBEEIN010000215.1, on the reverse strand, counting down.
GCGGTCCGGTTGAAATCACCACCCTGCGCCATGACGTCAGCACCGATGGCCGCCGCGCGACAGTCGCCTTCGCCAGCGACTGGCAGGACGATGCTGCCCGGCGCGATTTCACGATCAACGCGCTCTATGCCGATCCGGCGAGCGGCGAGATTTTCGACTGGTTTGGCGGACTGGAAGACCTGGCCGAACGGCGCGTCCGGTTCATCGGCGATCCGCATCAGCGCATCCGCGAGGATCACCTGCGGATTCTGCGCTATTTCCGGTTTCAGGCGCGGTTTGGCTCGGTCCCGGCCGATGCCGCGTCCGAAAGCGCCTGCGCCGAACTGGCCGCAACGCTGAAGGGCCTATCGCGCGAGCGGGTCGGCATGGAGATGATGAACCTCCTGTCGCTTGCCGACCCCGCACCGACCGTCTCGCGAATGGCGGAACTGGGCGTGCTCGATGTGGTCTTGCCCGAAGCCAGGGTTGACGCGCTGGTCGCCTTGATCGCGGAAGAACGGCGCCAGCAGATTGCGCCCGATGGGCTGCGCCGCCTCGCCGCGCTGCTTCCGGCAGAGGTCCAGTTGGCCGAGGCCGTGGCGAGCCGATTCCGCTTGTCCGGCGCGCAGAAGAAGCGGCTGGCAACGGCCGCCGCGCGTGACGGTTCAGAGGCGGAGGCCCGCCCGCTGGCCTATCGGCTGGGCCGCGAAGCCGCGCTCGACCGACTGCTGATTGCCGGCGCTGATGTGTCTTCGCTGGAGGGCTGGACGATCCCGGCCTTCCCGCTCAAGGGCGGTGAAATTGTTACACGCGGGATCAAGGCCGGGCCGGATGTGGCACGCGTGCTGCGGCAGGTGGAAAGCGGCTGGATCGCCGCCGGATTTGCCGATGCGACGATTCCCGCGCTGCTGGATGCGGAGCTTGGCGGGCAAAGGTGACCGAACTGGCACACAACGAACCGCTGCTGCTTATTGCCATTCTGTCGGTGATCGCCGCGGCGGCAGGCTGGATGTTCGAGCGGGACCGGCCCAGTCTGGCCCGTGGCCTGCGCCAGACTGGCTACCTTGGGATGCTGGCAGCGGGACTAATCCTTGTCGGCCAGCTGGCGTACACGGCTGAGCGATCGGATGCCGCGCTGGAATTGGACCGGCGCCCCGCGATCACTGTCAACGGCGGCGAAACGATCGTACCGATGGCCAGCGATGGCCATTTCTGGGTCAAGGCTGAGATTAACGGTCAACCCCTCGACTTCCTGATCGACACGGGCGCAACCTTCACCGGCATCGGGCAGGACCAGGCCAGCGCGCTTGGGATTGAGCCTGATCTGACTAGGCCACCATTGCAGCTCAAAACCGCGAATGGCGTGATCACCGCAACACTTGGTCAGGCCCAAGTTCTGCGCTTTGGCAATATCGAAGTGCGCAATCTGCCAATTGCAGTGCCACAGGACACGTCCAACGACACCCAGGTTATCGGCATGAACGTGCTGAGCCAGCTGGCCAGCTGGCGTGTTGAGGAAAACAGGCTGATCCTGACCCCTAAAGGCTAGAACTTGTTATCTCGCGGGAAGCCGTTCGGCGGCAGTCGACCGGCGGCGCCGCGTGCGACCTTCCACAGCCGCACATCCCCTTCGGTGCGGGTCCGGCCGGTGTCGCCGCCCATCTTCCACGACAGCCCCTCATCCAGCTTCAGTGTGGTCGCATCGGCCAGCCCGCCATCGCGGTAGCGTTGCAGGGTAACCCCCTGCCCCTTCGCAAGAATGGGCAGTTCTTCAAGGCTGAAGATCACCAGCTTGCGATTATCGCCCACCACGGCGATGTGATCATGTTCGGGCGGGATTTCGCGGACCACGGCCAGCTTCACGCCCGGCTTGGTGGTCATCACGCCGCGGCCCTTGCGGGTTTCGGCCAGCAGCTCGTCAGCCTCGGCGGCAAAGCCGCGTCCGGCATTGCTGGCGAGCAGCAATTGCGCCTTGGGCTTGTAGACCAGAAGCCCGACGATCTCCGCCCCGGCATCGATATCGATCATGGTCCGGATCGGCTCTCCAAAGCCGCGGGCCGAGGGCAACTTGTCGCAACCCAGCGTATAGAACCGACCGTTGTCGCAAGCGACCAGCAGCTTGTCGGTGGTCTGGGCATGGATTGCGAAAGCCGGACCATCGCCTTCCTTGAACTTGAATTCCTTGTCGAGCGCCTCGTGTCCGCTCGCCCCCCGGATCCAGCCCTTGGCCGATAGGATGACCGTCACCGGCGCCTTTTCGATCATGGCATCCATGCTGAATTCAACTGTTGGCGCGGCCTCGGCCACGGTCGTGCGGCGGCGGCCCAGCGCCGTATCCTCGGCATAGTCCTTGCGCAGGTTGGCCAGGTCACGCTTCAGCCGCGTGCGCTGACGGGCTGGGCTTTCAAGCAGCTTTTCCAGTTCGTCCTTCTCAGCCAGCAGGTCATCCCGCTCACGCCGCAGCTCCATTTCCTCAAGCTTGCGCAAGCTGCGCAGCCGCATGTTGAGGATCGCTTCGGCCTGACGGTCGGTCAGTTGGAATTCGGCGATCATTACCGGCTTCGGCTCGTCCTCGGTCCGGATGATCTCGATGATCCGATCAAGGTTGAGGTAAGCAATGATATAGCCGTCGAGCAGTTCGAGCCGGTTGGCGATCTTTTCCAGCCGGTGCTGGCTGCGGCGCAGCAGGATGTCGATCTGCGCGATCACCCAGTCCTGCAGCAGCGGCTTCAAGCCCAGCACCCCCGGCGTGCGCTTTGAATCGAGCACGTTAAGGTTGAGGTTGAAGCGGGTCTCTAGATCGGTCAGCTTGAACAGCGATTCCTTGAGCAATTCGGGATCGACGTTGCGGCTCTTGGGCACGAACACGATCCGGA
>JBEEIN010000214.1:0-4039 GCA_041169825.1 Pseudomonadota bacterium | reverse complement strand
TGACAGCGGTTAAATGTCCATGAACCCGGGTGCGATGCATCGGTCAATGCCGGGCGTGCAGTTCCGAATTCAGTGCATCGACGATCACCACCCACTCGGCGTCTTGCAGCACGGCTTCGCGCAGGAATTCGGCTTGTGACGCCGTCCAGAAGGCGGCTTCGTGCAATTGCACATCACCGCCCAGTGGTGCTTTGCCATTGATGAACCGGGCGATGGATTGCTCATCGCTCACCACACCGAGTTGGTCGAACAAGCTGCTCATGTTGTAGGGGACGCGTTCCATGACTAACTCCTGTCTTGATAGGCTGACGGAGACAAGATGGAGCGCATCTGCTGGTCGAATTCCTCGCCGGTAAGGTAGCCCAGCGTCAAGGCGGCATCGCGCAGCGTGCCATTCTCCTGTTGTGCCTTGCGCGCAATTTCTGCGGCGCGCTCGTAACCGATGCGCGGAACCAGGGCTGTGACCAGCATCAGCGAGCGCTCGAGCTGTTCCGTGATGCGCTCGCGTCGGGCTTCGATGCCTCGGGCACAGTGCAACTCGAAGCTGCGCATGCCATCGCCGAGCAGGCGGATGCTTTGCAGCAGGTTATGCATGATCAGCGGCTTGCTCACATTCAGCTCGAAGTTGCCCGAAGCGCCGCCGAGGCTCATCGCCACGTCGTTGGCGAGCACTTGGCAGCAGAGCATCACGAGGGCCTCGCACTGGGTCGGATTGACCTTGCCGGGCATCATGGAGCTGCCCGGCTCGTTTTCGGGGATGCTGATTTCGCCGAGCCCGGAACGGGGTCCCGAGGCCAGCCAACGGATGTCGTTGGCGATCTTCATCAGGGCGACGGCCAGCGTCTTGAGCGCACCATGCACGGTGACCAGCCCATCATGGGCTGCCAGTGCGGCAAACTTGTTGATCGCACTGGAGAATGGCAAGTCATATGCCCTGTTGAGCTCGGCGGCCACGCGTGCGCCAAATTCAGGATGCGCGTTTAGCCCGGTACCGACGGCCGTTCCGCCAATGGCCAGCGGGTAGAGCAATCCCAGAGTCTGGCCGATTGTCTCCTGCGCCTGATCCAGCTGCGCCACGTAGCCGGAGAACTCCTGGCCGAGTGTCAGCGGCGTGGCATCCTGAAGATGCGTACGGCCGATCTTGACGATGCCGGCGAATGCCACAGATTTGGCCTCCAGCGTCACTCGCAGTTGTGCGAGCGCAGGCAGCAGCTTGCGTGTGATGCCCAGCGTGGCGGCCAGATGCATGGCGGTCGGAAACACATCGTTCGACGATTGGCCGAGGTTGACCTCGTCGTTGGGATGCACGCAACGACCTTCTCCGCGCTCGCCCTGAAGGAGTTCGGAGGCGCGATTGGCCAGGACCTCGTTCATGTTCATGTGGGTTTGGGTTCCGGAGCCGGTCTGCCAGACCGACAAGGGAAAATCATGCGGATGCCCGCCGGCAAGGACTTCATCGGCGGCGGCGATGATGGCGTCTGCCTTCCCGGGGGGCAACAGGCCAAGATCCGAGTTGACTATCGCGCATGCGCGCTTGACTGCGGCCAGCGCGTCAATGATTTCCACCGGCATGCGTTCGGTGGAAATGGCAAAGTATTCCAGCGAGCGCTGAGTCTGCGCACCCCAAAGTCGCTCGGCGGGAACACTGACGATGCCGAGCGAATCATGCTCGTTGCGAGTCGCATCCATGACGGCTGACGACCGGGTGGTCCGTAAGGAAGGGGTCAGCGTGGCGTTATCAGCGGCACGATATCGCCGAGGTGCTTCCTGGCCTGCTTGGCCGCCTTCTTCTCCTTGGGTGTTAACAGGGATTGCTTCTTTGTTTCCTTATTGGGTTTTCTTGACTTGGGCATGTGGATCACTCCTACGCTGTGTTTTGCTCACGGTGTTTGCGCTTGCCTACTATCGCACCCACTCCGGGAGCAGTCCCGGTCACAATTGACCGGCGACCGAATCAGCATGCGCTGATTTTCGGAAATAGCCAGTCATTTAATTAGTTAACGCCTGTTGAATTTTGACAGCGCTGTCCTGCATAGGTTTGCGGGGAAACCAGCACAAGCAGCAATGCCAATTACAGTGCCCCGTTCCGTGCTTCGCGCGAGGGGTAAGACGCCATCAGAAGCCGTGCCTGCCTTCGTATGCAAGTCTATGTGTCTGGTTGCCGGCGTTGATCTGCCGCAAAAAACGAGGTGACCAGCGGACAATATTGGACGATGAGTTGGAATGGATTCGCTGGCAGGTCTCAGAGTAAATCAGCCACCCGCATGACAGCCCTGGCGAAACGGCGAAGGTCGGCAGTTGGCCGAGAACACGTATCTGTTCGCTTGCGCGCAAGCCGCCCTTCACCGCAATCGCAAAATGCGGATCGAGCCGGCCAGCACCATCGCGCCGATCAGAAGCCCGATGATCCAGTCAGGCAGCGGGCTTCCAGTCCATGCCACCAGTCCGCCGGCCAGGATGACTCCCAGGTTTGCCAATACATCGTTCGCGGAGAAGATGTAACTGGCGCGCATATGCACCCCTTGGTCTCGATGACGGGAGATCAATATCAGGCACCAGACGTTCGCCGCCAACGCAAGCAAGGAAACGCCGATCATGGCGATTTCTTGCGGCGAACTGCCCGCCAGGATCCGCCGCCCGGTTTCGGACAATGCGCCAAGGGCCAAGGCAAGCTGGAACAAGCCGGAGATTCGCGCCGCCGACAATTTGAACTTGGCCGCCTTGCCTACTGCATAAAGCGCCACGCCATAGACCACCGCATCGGCGAACATATCGGCGGCATCGGCAATCAGGCCGGCGGAGTCTGCCCACCACCCCGCAGACAACTCAACCAGAAACATCAGGGCATTGATGGCCAGCAGGACCCACAGGACTTTGCGCTCGGCAACTGTATCGGGCGCGGGGGGCACGTCGCTGGCGAGCAGCGGGAGTGAGTCCCGTAGTTCTGCGCCATAGCCCAATGGAAGCAGTCGATCCAGAACCTCCCGGACGTCGCCAGCATGACCCACGACAAGTGTCCTGCCGGGTATGTCGAAATCCATGAAACGCGTCGGCACATCGCCAAGGCGCAGGCGGATCATCTGCTCCTCGGCGGGACAATCCATGCCCGGAATGTGAAAACTGGATCGAAACCAGGCCCCCGCGCTGTCGAATCCTTCGTCAGGCGTGGCGGCTGCAGTCATCGAACTGGCATTGCATCGGCTGCCACAGGAACATGCGTCGGGTTCGCTCATTCTCGTTTTCGTAACTGTGCATCAGGAACCGATTCTCTCATTGCCAGCGGTTCGTCGCAGTCCGACGAAAGCGGACTGCCTCTCTCGCAGGCCGTGGTTCACTGAATGCTCGTCCGCCAGCAGTTTGCCGCAAGCGGGCGCTCGAGAGCGAGAAACCGTCCTTCGGCGGATCTCTTCAGACCGCGACGAGGACAATCTCGCGGCCGGCAAAGGCCACCCGCTGCCCTGGGCGCAATTTGGCCCGTTTCCGCGTGTCGACCGCGCCATCGACCATGACCCGGCCTTCGGCGATGGCGGCATGGGCCGCGCCGCCCGATTCGCACAGGCCGGTCGCCTTGAGCAGTTGATCGAGCTGGATATGGTCGCCGCGGACGGCAAATTCGATGTTCATGCGGCTTTCCCGACGATGAGGATATGGACCCGGCACGGCCCGTGGGCGCCAAGGACGATGGTCTGCTCGATGTCGCCGGTGCGCGAGGGGCCGGAGACGAAATTGACCGAGCGCGGCAGGAGGCCCGGCCGCTCGGCGCGCAGCAGCGCGAAGGCGTCCTCCATGGTGGCGACGATACGCGCCGCCGGCACGATGGCAACATGCGTTTCCGGCAGCAGGCTGACGCTGGCGGGCGTTTCCGCCCCCGAGAGCAGCATCAGCGTTCCCGTCTCGGCGATGGCGCAGAAGCAACCGGTGACGCCGATCGCGTCGGCATCCCGCGCCGGGCGCACGGCGATGGCGACACCAGCCTGCGCCCACGGGAGTCCGCTGATGTCGGCCGTCGCCACGCCGGCAGCTCCCAGGCGATGATCCG
>JBEEIN010000213.1:0-3260 GCA_041169825.1 Pseudomonadota bacterium | reverse complement strand
CAATTGGTCCACTCGATCTCGCCCCGGCTGGCGCGCAAGATCATGATCCGGTTCTGAGCAGGAGAACGACGATGGCAGGCAAGGTCTTTGTTTCGGGCGGCAGCGGCTACATCGCCGGGTTCCTGATCCGCCAGCTGATTGCCGAGGGCTGGACGGTCCACACCTCGATCCGCGACCTGGCCAGGGAAACCACGGTGCGGGCCAGCCTGGCCGTTGATGACAGCAAGCTGAAGTTCTTCGCTGCCGACCTGACGAGCGATGCCGGCTGGGCCGAGGCAATGGCCGGGTGCAGCCACGTGGCCCATGTCGCTTCGCCGCTGCCCAGCAATGCACCAAAAAGTGATGACGAACTGATCGTGCCCGCGCGCGACGGGGCCTTGCGTGCGCTGAAAGCGGCCAAGGCGGCCGGGGTGAAGCGCTTTGTCATGACCAGTTCGATGGCTGCGATTGCCTATGGCCACGGCCGGTCAAAAAGCGTGTTCACCGAAGCGGACTGGACCGATCCGACCAGCCCGGATGCCTACGCCTATGTCAGGTCCAAGACCATCGCCGAACGCGCCGCGCGCGATTGGGTTGCGGCCGAGGGTGGCGATATGGAATTCGTCACGGTCAATCCCTCGCTGGTGCTGGGTCCGCTGCAATCGGGTGATTTTTCGACTTCGCTCGAAGCGATCAAGAAGCTGCTGGAAGGCTCGATGCCGGGCTTGCCGAATTTCGGCTTTGGCATCGTCGACGTGCGCGATGTGGCGGATATGCATGTGCGCTGCCTGACCATGCCCGACATGGCGGGGGAGCGGTTCATCTGTTCCGGCCCCTTCCTGATGATGGCCGATGTCGCCGCGATCCTGCGCGATGGTCTGGGGCCACAAGGCCGCAAGGTGCCCAAGCGCAAGCTGCCGGATTGGCTGATGCGGGTGGTCGGACGGTTCGATCCGGTGGTGCGGCAGGTGCTGGGCGAGCTGGGCAATGTTCGCGATACCGATATCAGCCACGCCCGCACCAAGCTTGGCTGGAGCCCGCGCCCGCCGGAGGAAAGCGTGCTCGATACGGCGCGCGACATGATCCGGCTGGGGATCGTTAAGGTTTAACCCACCCGATAGGGCACCACGCCGCGCTGATCAGGATTGACGCTGATCGCGCGGTCGCTGGGCGGGAAGGCGCGCTGGTCGCAATCAGGGCGCGGGCAGATGCGGCAGGAAATGCCGATCCGCGCCGCCAGGCTGGTTGGACGCAGGTCAAGGCCATCGGCATAGATGAACTCACTGGCGTGTTCGGCCTCGCAGCCCAGCGCCACGGCATAGCGGCGCGGGGCGCGATCATAGGAGCCAGAGGGCTTCACCAGCCCCTTGGCCATCGAGACATAGCGGACCCCATCGGGTGTTTCGGCCAGCTGGACCAGGATCCGGTCGGGGATCGCCACGGCCTCGTGCACGATCCATAGCGGGCAGGCTCCGCCGAACCGGGCAAATTGCAACCGGGTGGCGGAGTGGCGTTTGGTGATGTTGCCGGCCATGTCGACCCGGCAAAAGAAAAACGGCACGCCCCGGGCCTCGTCACGTTGCAGGGTGGAGAGCCGGTGGCAGGCCTGTTCGAAACTGACGCCGAATTGCTGGGCCAGCCTGTCGATATCGTGGCGCACGGCACGTGCGGCGGCGCGGAACCGGCGATAGGGCATCAGCATGGCCCCGGCGGCATAGTTGCACAGGCCAACGAACAGCAGCTGGCGGCTGGCCGTACCCCGCAACTCAGCGCTTTCCACCACAGCGGCGATTTCATCCTTCAGCGCGAGTGCCGCCAACTGGTGCGCCAGTTGGAAGCGCCGGGTTTCGGCGGGCTGGCCCGGATCGATCGTCAGATGGCCCATTTCCGCGTCATAGGCACGCAGGCCAGCCTGGCCGGAATAGACCAGCGAGACCGACAGGGCATTGCGCAGGTAACCCTCGATCGCCGCCGTATCGGGGGAAGGGGTGCCCAGCCGTTCGGCGAGGTCCTCTGCCGCGCGGTCGAGGCTATCGACATAATTGTTTGCCAGATGAAACCAGTCGCGCACTTCTTCCCACGGCAGGCGGGCAATGCCGGTTGCCTCGCTGGCCAGGGCCTCGTCGACCATCTGCAACCGCTGGCCGGAGCGGCGATAGGCTTCGTGCAGGGCAATGAACCGCTCAGCCAATGCCGGCTGCTGCTCGGCAAAGCGGGCGAGCTGGGCGGCATCCATCGGTTCGGCGAACAAGGGATCGGCATTGGCCTCGCGCAGCGCGGCCAGCCGGGTTTCGGCATCGCCCGCGCCAATCTCGCGCCAATCAAGCGGGAAGGCGCGGCTCAGGCGTTCGACCAGCGCCGGGGTGAGCGGGCGGTCGTCATTCTCCAGCTGCGACAGGTAAGAAGTGCTGATCGCCAGCCGCGCGGCAAGCTCTGCCTGCTTGAGGCGGTGCTCGGCCCGGATCGCCCGCAGGCGGGATCCGGCAAAGATGCGGCGCGGTGTCATGGTGCAGTCGTACTTTGCAAACTTCTACTTCGCAACTTCGCAAGTTCACATTGGACATTGCCGCCCCGCCGTTCCATTCCAGAGGCTTGCAGAAGTCCAAGGGGGCACAATGTCCGCAAATATCGCCGAAATGGAACGCCGCCGCGCCGCTGCCCGCATGGGCGGGGGGCAAAAGCGCATCGATGCGCAGCACGCCAAGGGCAAGCTGACCGCGCGGGAACGGCTTACTGTGCTGCTCGATGAAGGGTCGTTCGAAGAGATCGACATGTACGTTGAGCACAACTGCGTCGATTTCGGCATGCCCGAACAGACCATTCCAGGCGACGGCGTGGTCACCGGCAGCGGCACGATCAACGGCCGGCTGGTCTATGTCTATGCGCAGGACTTTACCGTCTTTGGCGGCGCCGTGTCGGAACGCCATGCGATGAAGATCTGCAAGGTGATGGATATGGCGATGAAGGTCGGCGCGCCGGTTATCGGCCTGAACGATTCCGGCGGCGCCCGCATCCAGGAAGGCGTGGCCTCGCTGGGCGGCTATACCGAGATCTTCCAGCGCAACGTGCTCGCCTCGGGCGTGGTGCCGCAGCTGTCGCTGATCATGGGGCCCTGCGCGGGCGGGGCAGTCTATTCACCGGCCATGACCGACTTCATCTTCATGGTGAAGGACAGCTCCTACATGTTCGTCACCGGCCCTGACGTGGTGAAGACCGTGACCAACGAGATCGTCACGCAAGAGGAACTGGGCGGGGCGGTAACGCACAGCACCAAGACCTCG
>JBEEIN010000212.1:0-9744 GCA_041169825.1 Pseudomonadota bacterium | reverse complement strand
CCTTCTGCGCTTGGAAGGCCGCGCGCATCCCCGCATCGTGCAGGCCATCGACCTGCCCTTCAAGTTGGACAATCCGGGCGGTCAGCTCATGCAGGCGGTGGCCCTGGCGCTCAACATCGCGGAGCAGCGGCAGGGCTTCAGCGATCAGCTTGCAGGCATCGAGCACGACCCGGGCGATGTCCTGCATCTGCTGGTCATAAGTGGTCACTTCCAGCAGTTCGATCGCGCTGGCCGTGGCGTTCATTTCGTCGATGGTGTCGTCCATCGCCCCGATCAGCGCGGTGATCGCGCCGCGATCGAACGGCGTCAGGAACGTGTGGCGCACTTCGTGCAGCACCTCGCGGATCACTTCATCCGCAGCGTGTTCCTGATCACGGATAACCCGCAGCAATTGCGCGCGGTCGCCCTCGCCTGCAGTGAGGCTGACCAGCGCCTGGGCGGCGCCGACCATCGTCGCGCCGTGGCGCTCGAACAGAACAAAAAAATCACCCGACTTGGGCAAGAGGCGCTGGAACCAGCCAAACATTTTCGCGAATCCCCCGATCCGATTGTGACTTTCCTATGACAGGCGCGTGACATCGACGACAGCCGGAAATGGATCCATCAGCACCGCTGTCCACAACGGGGCTAGATCAAAGCCAGTCGATCTGCCGAAACCGCAGCCACAACCCGCCGCATATCAGGGTGATAACTGCCAGAACCGCCGGATAGCCCCACGGCTGGCGCAATTCGGGCATATAGTCGAAATTCATGCCATAGATCCCGGCGATGGCGGTCGGCACGGCCAGTATCGCGGCCCAGGCCGCAAGTTGCCGGGTCATTGTGCCCTGGCGGTGCTGCTCTAGCAGGCTGGCGGTTTCAACCACCGAGGCGAGCGTTTCGTTAAGACCGGCAATCCGCCGCATAGTCCGCCGCATGTGATCCAGCACATCGCGGTACCAGATCCGCGCACCGGCATCGATCACCGGCAATTCGGTTGTCGAAAGGCGCTCGCAAACCTCCTCCATTGGCCCGACGATCCGAACAAAGCGGCGCAGTTGGCGGCGCAAGCGGAAGATCCGGCGGATCGTCGATGGCTCGGGAAAGGCGTCGATCGCCCGTTCCTCAATCGCCTGGACCGCCTCTTCCAGCTTTTCCATGATCGGGTGGTAACCATCGACCACGAAATCAAGGATCGCATGGGCCACGTAATCCGGCCCTTCGATCAGGTGCTCGGCCGCAGCCTCCAACCGGTTGCGGACCGCGCTGTGATCGCGTTCAGACCCGAACCACACCGTGGCGATGAAATCGCGCCCCAGGAACAGCGCGGTCTGGCCATAACCAATCTTGTCGCCCTCCTCGATCGCTGCAGTCCGCGCCACAATGAACAACTGCTGCCCATAGGCATCGACCTTGGGCATCTGCATCGGATTGAGCGCATCCTCAACCGCGAGAGGGTGCAAGCCAAACTGCGCCTGCAACAGCGCCATTTCAGCTGCATCAGGGTGGTGAAGCCCTATCCAGTCAAACGTACCCGGCGGTGTTTCACCCCGCGGCCTGCCATCCAGCGGCAGCTCGGCGATGGTAACCCGCCCGGCCACATAGCGGCGCGACGCGATGATCATTGCCAAGTCCTGCCAAAGCCGCGCGGCCCTGGCAATGCAGGTTTCAAGCCCGTGACGGCCGGCTTACCGTTTGGCTGGCTGGTTCGCGCGGTTTGCGATGGTGACGAAGGCGTATTGGTAAAGCTGCGGCTCGCTCAGGATAAGCTCCGCCTTGGCTCCGCCAAGCGGCCCTCCGCCAACAATCTGCACGATGCGCAGGCTCAGCTGGCTACCGCGCTCATGCGGCATGACCAGGGCATAGAACTTGAGCTCCTTGTCGGTTGACGTGCCCTTGTCACCCGTGGGGCCACGCTGACCGCTGATCTGCCCGGTGGCGCGATCGACCACGTCCAGCCGATATCCAGCCTCGCGAAACACGGCGACTGCGGTGTCAAACGTTGCTTCAATCGGCTGATCATAGGCATAGCGTTGATACGAGTTATCAAGGCCAAAAACGCTGCGATCTGGTTGGATAGCGGCACTGCCTCCGCAGGAAGCAAGTGGAAACGCCAAGGCGACAGCGATGGCAAGGCGACGATTGAATGGCATGTCTTGTTCACCCCGGGACTGCGAGATCCCCATAGACCGTTGTTGATTTGGCGGTCTGACACCAAGATGCCATCGCCAATGCTTGCACAAAAAGAGCAAAACATGCAGTCGATAGACAATACGCAAAAGTACACCCGTCTGCGCTGCCTGCCACTGCGCCCGGCTCGCCCTGCTTGTTGCGCTCCCTGCTTGGGGTTTACGATGGCGCTGAAAAGCGCATGATGCTGGCAATGCCGCTTCGCTTGGGTTAAGCGGACGATTAATACTGACAGTCATGTCAATTGCTGGTGGGAGACCGGATTTATGAACGCGATGGCCCCGGTTGAGGAAGTGCTTGATTTTCTGATCGTCGGCGCCGGCATTTCCGGCATCGGCATGGCCGTGCACCTGACCAAGGAATGCCCGGACAAGCGCTATGCGATTCTGGACCGGCGCGATCAGTTGGGTGGCACCTGGGACCTGTTCCGTTATCCCGGCATCCGTTCTGACAGCGATATGCACACCCTGGGCTTTGCCTTCGCCCCGTGGAAGCATGAAAAGTCGATCGCCGATGGCCCCGCGATCCTCGAATATCTCGACGAGATTACCGACGAATACGGCCTGCGCCCGAACATGCGTTTTGGCCTGAAGGTGGTCAGCGCCGATTGGGACAGCGCAACCGCGCAGTGGGCCGTGGTGACCGAGGACAAGGCCGGCAAGCAGGGCCGCATCCGTGCCCGCTTCCTGTACCTGGGCGCCGGCTATTACGATTATGATGATCCCTATGATGCCAATTTCCCCGGCCGCAAGGACTTCAAGGGCCCGGTGATCCACCCGCAGTTCTGGCCCCAGGATCTGGACTATGCCGGCAAGAAGGTGGTGGTGATTGGTTCCGGCGCGACTGCCGTGACGATCGTGCCGTCGATGGCCAATTCGGGCGCGGCCCATGTCACCATGTTGCAGCGCACGCCGACCTGGATGGTCAGCCGCCCGGCCAAGGATCGCTTTGCCAATACCCTGCGCAAATTCCTGCCGGAAAAGCTGGCCTATGCCATCACCCGTGCCAAGAACATCTTCTTCCAGGATCTGGTTTTCAAGCGCGCCCGCAATGCGCCGGAAAAGGTCAAGGAGTTCCTGGAAAAGCAGCTGCAGGAAAACCTTGGCCCCGATTACAACAAGGCCGATTTCACCCCGCCGTATAACCCGTGGGAACAGCGGCTTTGCCTGGTCCCCGATGCCGACTTCTTCGAAGCGATCAAGGCCGGCAAGGCCAGCGTGGTAACCGATCATATCGAGAAGTTCGACAAGACCGGAATCACGCTAAAGTCAGGCAAGCATCTGGACGCCGACATCATCGTCACGGCGACCGGCCTCAAGCTGGCGGTTGCCGGCAAGATCGCGGTCTCGGTCGATGGCAAGGCGGTCGATTTCGCGAAACACTATTACTACCGCAACTGCATGTTCTCGAACGTGCCGAACCTCGCGGCGGTGTTTGGCTATCTCAACGCCAGCTGGACGCTACGGGTGGACATTATCGGCGATTACCTGACCCGCCTGCTCAAGCAGATGGACGCAATCCACGCCCAGACGGCCATTCCGGTCATGCCCGAAGGGCAGGAGCCGGAAGAGGACGACATCTTCGATTTCTCGTCAGGCTATATCCAGCGCGGCAAGCACATGATGCCGCGCAACGCGGCCAGCCTGCCGTGGCGTCTGAACCAGGACTATCGCAAGGATCGCCAGGACATGCGCCAGGCCCCGCTGGACGATGGCGTGATGCAGTTCCGCCGCGTGCGGCAACCGGTTGACGCCTGACGCTGCGGGCTTCGACAAGCTCAGCCGGAGCGGGCCCAGGCGAACTTGCCCAACCCCGCTCGGCCTGAGCCTGTCGAAGGCCCAAGCCGATACTGGTCCAAAAGCCCTGATTGCGTGGGCCGCGGCTTTCGCCTAACCCGCCGCCATGTCTGACACTTCCCGCACCTGGACCGCCGCACTGCTTGTGATCGGCGACGAAATCCTCTCTGGCCGCACCCAGGATAAAAACGTGGCGCAGGTCGCCGCCTGGCTGAACGTCCAAGGCATCCGCCTCAAGGAAGTGCGGGTGGTCGCCGATGACGAAGCGGCGATTGTCGAGGCGGTCAACATCCTGCGGGCGCGCAACGATTACCTGTTCACCACCGGCGGGATCGGCCCGACCCATGATGACATCACGGTCGATGCGATTGCTGCGGCGCTGGGCGTGAACGTGGTGATCCACCCCGATGCCCGCGCGATCCTGGAACGCTATTACGAAACCCGCGGCGGGTTGAACGACGCCCGCCTGCGCATGGCCCGCGTGCCGGCCGGGGCTGACCTGATCCCCAACCGCATGTCAGGCGCACCGGGGATCAAGATCGCCAACATCTTCATCATGGCCGGGGTCCCCTCGATCACCGCCGGCATGCTCGATGCCCTGACCGGGACGCTGGAGGGTGGCCTGCCGGTCCTTTCCGCCACGGTCGGCTGCTGGGTGCCGGAAAGCGAAATCGCCGACCTGCTCCGCCAAACCGAGAAAGACCATGAAGGCGTGGCTATCGGTTCCTATCCCTTCTTCCGCGAAGGGCGGGTCGGCGCGAACTTCGTGATCCGCGCCACCGATCCCCAATTGCTCGAAGCCTGCTCGGCGGCACTGGTCGCAGAGCTAGCCGCAACCGGCCGTGAGGCGGTCGCTGGTGGAATTTAAGCTGACCACAATGGCCCTGGCCGTTGGCTCGTTGATCCTGCCCGGCGGCGCCCACGCCGCTAATGACCCAATTCTTGACGCATTCGAAGCCAACCTGGCGGCCCACGCCAGCGCGACTGAGGCCCTGCGCGTGTGGTGCGAAGGGCGCGGCATTGCCCAGACCGCCAGAATCTCGGCACGCTTGGTAAAAGGCACAGATGCTGCCCCGCCGCCCGAGTTGCGGACGACGCTGGGGATCGGGCCCGATGAGCCGATTGGTTATCGGCACGTGCAGTTGGTCTGCGGCGAAACGGTGCTTAGCCAGGCCCATAACTGGTTCGTACCCGCCCGGCTCACTGCCGCAATGAACCGGGAACTGGCCGAAACCGACCGTCCTTTTGGCCAGGTCGCAGCCAGCCTGAACTTTGGCCGGAAAACGCTTTCCGCAGTCAGGCAGGGTGATCCCGCCTGCCCTGTTGGCGCAATATCCAGTCACCGCGCCCTGCTCAGCCTGCCCGATGGCAGCGGTTTGGCCTTGGTCGTGGAATGCTATACCGCCGCCAACCTGCCGGGGCGCTGACGAGCGGCCGACTGTGGTAGGTCACGGCGCGGCGACCGTCTGACGCGCCGGGATACCTTTGTCCACGACCAGCGTGATCACCACACGGGCCACCTGGCTGGTGTGGTTTGCGCCATTGTGGGCCACGCCGCGCGGCACGGTAAAGCTATCACCGGGATTGAGATAGGTGGTCTTGCCCTTCACCCGCAGCTCCACCTGGCCAGCCGTAACATAGGTAATCTCGGTCCCCGGATGCACATGCCAACCGCTTTCGCCACCCGCCGGGAATTCGCGGCTTTGCACGATCACCTGCTGGGCCCGGGCGCGGGGCACGTCAATCTGCGCATGGGTTTGCGGAACAGAGGCTGGCGGGGCTGGCGGGGCTGGCGCTGCGCCGGCCGCGAGCAATGACGCGATAAAAAGTCGCATGATTTCATTCCTTTCGGATGAGACCATGCCACAACGCAAAAGGGCCGGGAAGGTCTCCCTTCCCGGCCCCTTGCTATGTCAGGCTCTGGTTCTGGCTTAGGCGCCGTGAACCTGGGCCACGTCGAGCTTCAGGCCCGGGCCCATCGACGAGGACAGACCAGCCTTGCGCAGGTACTTGCCCTTGGCGCCCGACGGCTTGGCCTTGACCACGGCATCGACGAAAGCTTCGAAGTTGGCCTTCAGCGCATCATCGCTGAAGCTCATCTTGCCGATGCCGCCGTGGATGATCCCGGCCTTTTCGACGCGGAATTCGATCTGACCGCCCTTGGCAGCCTTGACCGCTTCGGCGACGTTCGGGGTGACGGTGCCCAGCTTCGGGTTCGGCATCAGGCCCTTGGGACCCAGCACCTTGCCGAGACGGCCGACCAGACCCATCAGGTCCGGCGTGGCGATCACGCGGCCATAGTCGAGGTTGCCGTTCTGCATGTCTTCCAGCAGGTCTTCGGCGCCAACCTTGTCAGCACCAGCAGCCAGAGCGGCCTCAGCCTTGTCGCCACGGGCGAAGACCGCAACCTTGACGTCCTTGCCGGTGCCCGAAGGCAGCACGACCATGCCGCGGACCATCTGGTCAGCGTGGCGCGGATCGACGCCGAGGTTGAGCGAGACTTCGACGGTTTCGTCGAACTTGGTGGTCTTGAGCTCGCGCAGCAGCTTCAGCGCATCGTCAAAGCCGTGCACGGCCTGATTGTCGCCCAGCTTTTCGGCCAGCATCTTCTGCTTCTTGGTCTGTGCCATGTGATTAGCCCTCCACGACCTGCAGGCCCATCGCGCGTGCGGAGCCTTCGATGATCTTCGTTGCCGCTTCGATGTCGTTGGCGTTGAGATCGGCCATCTTGACCTGGGCAATCTCGGCCAGCTGCGAGCGCTTGATCGTTCCGGCGGAAACCTTGCCCGGCTCCTTCGAGCCCGACTTCAGGTTGATCGCCTTCTTGATCAGGAAGGTGGCAGGCGGGGTCTTGGTGACAAACGTGAAGCTGCGATCCGCATAGACCGTGATGATGGTCGGGATCGGCATGGCCTTTTCAAGGTCCTGCGTGGCGGCATTGAACGCCTTGCAGAATTCCATGATGTTCACGCCGCGCTGACCCAGCGCAGGGCCGATCGGCGGCGAGGGCGTAGCAGAGCCCGCGGGCACCTGCAGCTTGATGTAACCTTCAATCTTCTTGGCCACGGTGGGCCTCCTTTCTTCCTGTCGGCCCGTCGACCCGCTCATCGCGAGCTTGTCGAAGGAGCTTCAGAGTAAGCGGTCAAACGAAAGGCCAAAGCCCTTCTCCCGCACGGAATCACCCGGGAAGACCCAGGCGAAGGCGCGCGCCTAGGCGAAAGACGGCTGGATTGCAACCATTCTTGCGCCGCGGCGCGGGCAATTACTTGACGAGTTCGACGTGCTCGAAGTCGAGTTCCACCGGGGTGGCGCGACCGAAGATCGAGACCGAAACCTTGACGCGGTTCTTGTCGAAATCGAGCTCTTCCACCACGCCGGTGAACGAGTTGAACGGGCCGTCGAGCACCTTCACCGAATCGCCGATCTCGTAATCGACGCTGATGTGCTTCTTGGGCTCGGCCGCGGCGGCATCGCGCGCACCGAAATAGCGGGCGGCTTCGCGGTCCGAAATCGGCTGCGGCTTGTTGTTGTTGCCCAGGAAGCCGGTGACCTTCGCGGTGTTCTTGACGAGGTGATAGACGTCATCGTTCATCGCCAGCTTGGCAAGGACATAGCCCGGCATGGTCTTGCGTTCGACCTGAACCTTCTTGCCCCGCTTGACCTCGGTGACGGTTTCGGACGGCACTTCGACCGCCTCAACCAGCGCCGACAGCCCCAGGCGCTCAGCCTCGGCCAGGATCGATTCGCGCACCTTGTTCTCGAAGCCGGAGTAGGCGTGGATGATGTACCAGCGAGCCATGTTGAAATTCCGTGTCTGGATGAATGCGACAGATCAGGCGAGCTTGAGCAGCCAGCTGACGATGGCCCCGAAGACCGTGTCCACGCTCAGGAAGAACAGCGCCAGGATCAGCATCATGATTCCCACGAACATCGCGGTTGTCGTGGTTTCCTGACGGCTCGGCCACACGACCTTGCGTGCTTCTGCCTGAACCTGACGCATGAATTCGCCGGGGTTGATCTTGGCCATGGCTTCCTAGCCTGTCGCTTGAGTTTCGTTCCCGCCTTCCGCCAAGGGCTCATCGCCGCCCCGATCGCGGTGACCGGGAGGGGCAATGTGTTCTCCTATGTCGGAAGACACCGCCGCACTTAGCTATCACCCGGAACTTTTGCAAGCCGCGCCACAAGGGTGCCGGGTGCGCGGTAGACGATCACCGCGCCGCGCGGCAGTGCATCGGGCTCGCGCTGGCCAACGTACCACAGCCAGTCCATGCCCTTTGCCGGCTCCCAGTTGGACAGATCGATCGGCCCCTTGCGCCACAGCATGCGCTGGCTCGGGTCGCGGAAGTTCGGTCCGCCTTCCCTCGCGCGGATCATGTGGACGCCTGGAATGGCAAAGTGCGCATTGATCAGCACGTCCTTGCGCAGCACCGCATAACCGCCGATGTGTTCTTGCGCATTATAGCCCCAGGTGCCGCTGTTGGTGACCACCAGGTTGGCCACCCGCGCGCCCCGCGGCAGATGATCAAGCGCGGCAAGCAGCTGCTCGGTGCGCGCCGAACCGCGCTGCCAGGTGTCGGTTGTTACCCCCAACCGGCCCAGGAACAGGGCCGGCGCGATCCAGAACAGCCAGCGCGGCGCCTGCCCGCTGAGCGCGAGCGAGGCGACCAGCAGGCCCGAATAGATCATCCGGGCATCGGCCAGATCGCCACCAAAGATATGGCGCGGCATCGCAATCGAACCCGCCAGCAGGATCACCGCCGCCCAGCCCAGCCGCCCGTCGATCTTCCGCAGCGCCAGCGAGCCAATCAGGACCGCGGCAAAGAACCACAGGCTCCATTGATCGAGCCACACCACGCTATCGCGCATGGCCTGCTTCCAGATCGCCCACTTGAAGACCCAGACATTGGGGCCATAGCTCGGCAGGCTGCCCGGGTGATCGCCGGCGATCAGCGTCAGGAAGGGCAGGAACAACGGCCAGGGCGCCAGAAAGGCCGCAAGCCCCTTGTGACGGTGCCATTCATAGCCAAAAACCAGAATTCCCAGCATGCCCCAACCCGAGACATGCATGACCCATATCGCGATACCAATCGGCAGGAAGAGCAACGGCCGCCAGGCCTTGCCCTCCAATCGCACCCAGCCGGCGAAGGCGAACAGTGCAGCAGCCTGGGCCAGACCAAAGTTCAGGAACCCGAGAATCAAACTCGGTGACCAGACAAAGCAGAGCGCAAGCATCGATGCGATACCGATGCGTCGGCGCAGGCTCCATTCCACCGCCAGAATTCCCAGAGCGGTCAACAGCGGCACCAGCCCGGCAATGATCCGCCCCGCCGCCTCAAGCCCGAACAGCGGCGCGAGCGGCTGAACCAGCAAGTCTGCGGCGAGATTGCCGGTCCACTTCCATTCGAAATCGTAATAGCGTTCGAGGAAGGCGTTCCCGCCGCGCTCCAGCATCACGTAATAGCGGGCGAGGTGGGCCGGATAATCGACCATCTGCGGGTAGGTTGCCACCAGCACCGGCAGGCAGGACAGCAAGGCAAGCACCAGCCCGAGCAGCACCCCTTCGCGCGACATCGGTTGCGCGATCAGGAAGCGAGCTAGACCAGGGCGATGCGGAGCAGATTGCTCGAAATTGGGCTCGGCGGACATCGGCTCAGCTTATTGGTGGAAGAGGCGGTGGCAGGAGTGGCAGGATTCGAACCCGCGGCCCTCGGTTTTGGAGACCGATGCTCTACCAGCTGAGCTACACTCCTGCAGGCGCGCTGGCCCTTAGGTCAGGCGA
>JBEEIN010000211.1:0-5892 GCA_041169825.1 Pseudomonadota bacterium | reverse complement strand
CGAAAGCATAGGACAGGCAGCCTTCTTCCTTCAGGGTTTCTGCCACCATGGTGCGCGCTGCTTCGGCCACCCCGTCGAATTGCCCTGATGCCAGCTTCAGCCAGCCTTCGATGATCAGCATCTTCGTCTCCACTTTTGCAGTTTGGCCAACCTTGCCGGTTTTCCAGGCCTAGCACCAGCTTGATCGGCGTCCGCGCCAGGGTTCGGCCAGCCCTTCGGCCACCAGTTGCGCGCCAAGGCTCTCCCCATGACGCATGGCCAGCGCCAGGCGACGGCCATAGCGATCGCGGTTGCGCGGCGTATCGACCAGGGTCACCGGTCCGGCATTGAGAAGTTCAAGCAGGCGGAGCTTGGCGGCCTCGCCCCGCTCGCGTTCCGCCGTGCACTGGGCTTGGTGCGTCTCCGGCGCGTTGATATCGGCAATCCGGACCTTCTCGCCCGCCAGCCAGAAGGTATCGCCATCGACCACGCAAGTCTGGCGCGGTCCCCCAGCGCAGAGCGTGAACAGGGCGGCAGCAGATACAAGCAGAGCAGGCATGCCCGCTGACTGCCGCGAGAATACGCGTCAGCCTATTCGCACAATCCCTTGGTTTTGCGCGGGATCGGAGCGATTACAGGCTCAGGAACAGGCCTGCCAGCGCGGCGCTCATCAGGTTGGACAGGCTGCCGGCGATCAGGGCCTTGAAGCCCAGCCGAGCGATCACCGGACGCTGTTCAGGCGCCAGGCTGCCCGTCACCGCCATCTGGATCGCGATCGAGCTGAAGTTGGCAAAGCCGCACAGCGCGAAGGTGATCACGGCCACTGTCCGCTCGGTCAGCCCCTGGGTCTGGCCCAGATCGATGAAGGCGACGAATTCGTTCAGCACCACTTTGGTGCCAAAAAAGCCGCCGGCGCGCAGGGCTTCGGTCCAGTCCGGCCCGGCCAGCAGCCAGAACACCGGGGCGAAGACATAGCCGAGAATCATCTGGAACGAGAGGTCGGGGCGGCCGATCCAGCCGCCAATCCCGCCCAGGATGCCATTGGCCAAGGCTACCAGGGCAACAAAGGCCAGCACCATGGCGCCGACCGCAACCGCCAGCTTCACCCCGGTCTGTGCCCCCTGCGATGCCGCCATGATGATGTTTGCCGGGGGTTCTTCATCCAGGCCCGCAACCTTTACCTCGTCAGGCTCGACAATCTTGTCGCCGCTCGAATCCGGCATGATCATCTTGGCCATCAGGATCCCGCCCGGCGCCGACATGAAGGCGGCCGCGACCAGGTAGTCGATCCGGATGCCCATGCTGGCATAGGCAGCCAGGATCGTGCCGGCCACGCCGGCCATGCCCACGGTCATCAGGCAGAACAACTGGCTGGGCGCTAGTGCGGCCAGATAGGGGCGCACGACCAGCGGGCTTTCCGATTGGCCAACGAAGATGTTGCTGGCCGCGCCAAGGCTTTCAACCTTGGAAACGCCGGTGATCTTTTCCAGCCCGCCGCCGATCCACTTGATCACCAGCTGCATGATGCCGAGGTAATAGAGGATCGAGATCAGCGCGGCGAAGAAGATGATGACCGGAAGCGCGGCAATGGCAAAGCTGGTCCCGCCGATTTCCGGCTTGGCCAGCGGTCCGAACAGGAATTCAACCCCCGCGTGGGCATAGCCGAGCAGCGCGCTGACCCCGTCCGATGCGCCCTTCAGCATGTGCTTGCCGAACGGCACGTAAAGCACCAGCGCCGCGAGGCCTGCCTGCAATGCAAAGGCCGCACCAACCACGCGCAGCCGGATCGCCTTGCGATCGGATGACAGCAACCAGGCAATGGCCAGGATCAAGACGATCCCGATCAGGCTGTGGACGATCAGCATGGCAATGGCGCTCCCCGCGGTAACTTCGCCGCGTTAGGTAACGAGGGAGCGGCGCTGCGCATAGCCGTATTTACCGGGCCTTCCACAAGCGCGGGAAGGTCGCTAAGCCTCTGCCGATGCAGACTGTCACCATACCCCGCTCGCTCTTCTCGTTTTCCCTGCTTTACGGGGGGCTCTGTGTGCTCGCCGGGGTAATGGGGGTAAAGCTCGCCTCGCTCGGTTCCTGGCCACTGCTGGGTGACCTGGCGGTTGAAAGCGGGATCTTCGCCTTCCTGTTCCTGGTGATCATCTCCAGCGCCGTGGCCGAACTGTTCGGGCAGGACCGCGCGAACCAGCTGGTCCGCTTTGGTTTCGTGCCGCTGATCGTCTCGATGATCATGCTCACGCTGGTCATCCGGGTGGTTCCGCCCGCCCCGTTCTGGACCGACCAAGAGGCCTTTGCCAAGCTGCTGGGCCAGGGCGTGCGGATGCAGTTTGCCGGCCTGATTTCCTATGGCACCTCGCAAACGCTGAACGTCTACCTGTTCAGCCGGATCGCCGGTGGTCAGGGCAAGGCGCTGGTCCTGCGGGCCTGGCTGGCCAGCATCCTGTCGCAGATCGTCGATACAATCCTGTTCATCACGATCAGCTTTTATGGTCAGGACATGCCGCTGGGCCAGATCATGGAAGGCCAGATCATTTCCAAGCTGGTGCTCTCCACCATCATGGTCCCGCCGCTGATCGTGGTCTTTGTGAAGCTGGGCCGCTGGCTTGACCGGGCCTGATCTTCCCGCGGCCGCGCGACAAAACGCTTCAATTCCCCGAGAAGCGGGCTAAAGGCGCGGGTCATGACCCAGTCGCACGATCCGCTGATGCTCGCCAAGGCCGAAACGCTGGTAGAGGCATTGCCCTATCTGCAGCGCTATGCCGGGCGCACCTTTGTCGTGAAGTATGGCGGGCACGCCATGGGCGATCCCGAACTGGCGCGGGACTTTGCCGAAGATGTGGTGCTGCTGAAGGCAGTCGGGATCAATCCGGTGGTGGTTCACGGCGGCGGTCCGCAGATCGGCGCGATGCTCAAGAAACTGGGGGTCGAAAGCCAGTTCATCGACGGCCTGCGCGTGACCGACAAGGCCACTGCCGAAGTGGCCGAAATGGTCCTGTCGGGCGCGATCAACAAGGAATTGGTCGGCTGGATTTCCGGCGCCGGGGGCAAGGCCCTGGGCATTTCCGGCAAGGATGGCGGCCTGGTTACCGCAACCAAGGTTTCCCGCACTACCAAGGATCCGGAAAGCAATATCGAGCAAGCGATCGACCTGGGTTTCGTTGGTGAGCCGACCGCAGTCGACGTGACGCTGATCGAAACGGCCAGCGCCGCCGGGATGATCCCGGTGATTGCCCCGATTGCCCCCGGTGCCGATGGCGAGACCTATAATATCAACGCCGATACCATGGCCGGGGCGATCGCCGCTGCGCTGGGCGCGGCACGGCTGTTCCTGCTGACCGACGTTGCCGGGGTGCTGGACAAGCAGGGCAACCTGCTGACCGACCTGACACCCGCCGATATTCACCAGCTGCAGGATGACGGTACGATCAGTGGCGGGATGATCCCCAAGCTGGAAACCTGCATCCATGCGGTCGAGGCGGGGTGCGAGGCGGCGGTCGTGCTGGATGGGCGCGTCCCGCATGCCATGCTGATCGAAGTCTTCACCGCGCGCGGGGCAGGCACCCTGATCCGCCGCTAACGGCGCTTTTTCCATCCAAGGACCAACCCGATGATCAACGAAGTGCTCATCCCGATCCTGGTACTATTGGCCAATGTGATCACCACGGCGGTGATTGTGCAGTTTATCCTGGGGCTGCTGATCAGCTTCAACGTGGTGAACTATCACAACCAGCTCGTTTCGGCGCTGTGGACCGCGCTCAATGCGATCCTCGATCCGATCCTGGCCCCGATCAAGCGCCGCCTGCCGAACACCGGCGGGATCGATTTTTCGCCGATCGTCTTGCTGCTGCTGATCCAGGTGGCAATCATCATCCTGTCCTATGTCGGGCGCCAGGTCGGATGAGCGAGGCCCGGGTCATTGATGGCAAGGCCTTTGCTGCTGCCTTGCGCGAACGCGTCGGCATCGCTGCGGCAGCGTTCGAAACCAAGGCGGGCCGCAAGGCCGGTCTGGCCGTGGTGCTGGTCGGAGATGACCCGGCCAGCCAGGTTTACGTCCGCAACAAGGGCAAGCAGACGGTTGAAGCCGGCATGGCCAGCTTTGAACACAAGCTGCCCGCCGAAACGACCCAGGCCGATCTGATTGCGCTGGTCGAACAGCTCAATGCCGATCCCGCGGTGGATGGCATCCTTGTCCAGTTGCCGCTGCCGGGGCACCTGGATGAGCAGGCAGTGGTTGAGCGGATCAGCCCCGCCAAGGACGTTGATGGCCTGACCCCGACCAGCACTGGCCGCCTCGCCCTCGGTCTGCCTGGCCTGGTCCCCTGCACCCCGCTCGGTTGCCTGATGCTGCTCAAGGATCAGCTTGGCGATCTGTCCGGCAAGGATGCCGTGGTGATCGGGCGTTCGATCCTGGTCGGCAAGCCGATGGCTCAGCTGCTGCTGGCCGAGAGCTGCACCGTAACCATCGCCCACAGCCGCACGCAGAACCTGCCCGATGTGGTGCGCCGCGCCGATATTGTGGTTGCCGCGGTCGGTCGTCCGGAAATGATCAAGGGCGATTGGATCAAGCCAGGCGCGACCGTGATCGATGTGGGCATCAACCGCGTTCCCGCTGCTGAGGAGGGCAAGACCCGGCTGGTCGGCGATGTCGATTATGCCTCTGCCAGTGCGGTCGCGGCTGCAATCACCCCGGTGCCGGGCGGGGTTGGGCCGATGACGATCGCCGTCCTGCTGCGTAACACGCTGGTCGCGGCGCATCGCAACGCGGGGGTGGCGCTGGAGGACCAAGCGCTTTAGGCTGCGCCTGATGAAGCGCCTTCTGATCGCCGCCAGCTTCGCTCTGGCCCTTGCTGCCTGCGCCACGGGGCCGCGGCCGCCACGCTTTGGGCCACAGTTGAAACCGGCCGCCAATCCCAGCGAAGTGATTGCAGCCGAACTGGCCTTTGCGCGTCTGGCACAAGAGAAGGGGCAGTGGGCGGCGTTCCGCGCCACGGCCGCCGACGCGGCAGAGATGTTCGTGCCGCAGCGGGTCAAGGCGGCGGATTGGTTGAAGGGTCGGCCCGAACCCGCCGTGGCGGTGAAATGGCAACCATATGCCGTATGGTCGAGCTGCGATGGGTCCTACGCCGTCACCCGCGGCTCTTGGCAAAGCCCCAACGCCAGCGGCATTTTTGCCACCGTCTGGCAGCGGCAGAGAGATGGCAGCTACAAATGGCTCTCGGATATGAGTCTGGCCTCCCAATCTGCCGAGCCAGCCCCGGAAATGATCTCGGCCAGCGTTGCCGATTGCCCCAAACGCGGGGAGCGTCCGGCAACGAGCGCGGCTTTTCCGGGAACGACCAGGTCCGACATTGGCGGCGGATCGTCGACCGACAAGACCTTGCAATGGACCACCACCGTCATGCCCGATGGCACCCGCGAAATGGCGGTGATGCTTTGGAAGAACGGCGACCTTGTCGATGTCGTCAGCGAATCCAGCCGGGCTGGTCGCTAGGCCATGCTCGAACTGTTCCTCTCTGCCTTCATCGCGCTGTTCGTGGTGATCGATCCGCCGGGGTGCGCCCCGATCTATGCCGGGCTGACCAGCGGTGCGAGCCATGTTCAGGCGCGGACCATGGCGCTGCGGGCCTGCTTTATCGCCACGCTGATCCTGCTGGTCTTCGCCGTGTTCGGCGAGGACCTGCTGGGCGCGCTGCATATTGAGCTTAACTCCTTCCGCATCGCCGGCGGGATCATGCTGTTCCTGATCGCGCTCGATATGGTCTTCGAAAAGCGCACCCAACGGCGTGAGGAGCGGGCCGAAAAGGTCAAGGCCACGCCCGAGATCGAGGATGTTTCCGTCTTCCCGATGGCCATGCCGATGATCGCCGGCCCCGGTTCGATTGCCACGATCATGCTGCTGAC
>JBEEIN010000210.1:0-11513 GCA_041169825.1 Pseudomonadota bacterium | reverse complement strand
GGAAAAGGGGCTCGACGTCTTTTCCGACACGATCGACGAGCTGCGCCGCAAGGGCGTGAAGCACCGCACGCTGATCGTCGGCGATGGTCCGGCGCGGCCCTGGCTGGAAGCGCGGCTGCCGCAGGCGGTGTTCGGCGGCTATATGGCCGGCAAGGACCTGGGCAAGGCGGTGGCCAGCATGGACGTGCTGTTCTTCCCCTCAACCACCGAGACTTTTGGCAATGTCAGCCTGGAAGCCATGGCGAGCGGTCTGCCGGTGGTCGCAGCGGCGGCGACAGGTAGCCAGAACCTGGTCGCCAATGGCCGTTCTGGCCGCCTGATCCGCCCCGGTGCCGTTCACCAGTTTGCCGAGGCCTTGCAGGCCTATATCGAAGATGCCGACCTGCGCCGCGCCCACGGCGCAGCGGGTGAGCGCCGCAGCCGCGACTTTTCGTGGGACCAGATCAACCAGGTCGTCGCCGATACCTATATCCGGTTGATCCGGCAGAAGGCTGCGCTGACCAGGCGATAGGCCTTAACGCAGCACGCCGCTCCGCTCGGCCCGGCGGCAGAACCACAGCAGGAACCCGATCACGATCAGGATTACCGCGGGCTGTGCCGGTTCCAGCACACCGGCCCGCGCCTGCCCGGCAAAGCTGAGCAGTGCGCCAAGCAGCGAAACCAGGAAGGCCTGAACCGCCCAGCGCAGGCGCAGCAGCATCAAGACCGATCCGGCAAACGAACCCCAGATGCCGAGCGACCAGCCGATATGGGCCCAGGTCGGCATATTGGCGATATAGTCCTGCATCGCTTGCGGAGCACCGGCCATCACCATCGGATCGCCCTGCTTGGTCAGGATGTAGAGATAGGCTCCGATGCAGTTCCACAAGAACCCGATCACGGCCACGGCCCAGTATTGCCAGCCGGGTGCTGTCACACTTGCGTTCTCTTTCATGGCATGTCTCTCCACCCCATAAGGGATAGTGCGAGGGTATCACATGTTACCGGATCGGCAATATCCGGGGGATCGTGCCAGTATTGGCGATTAACGCGCCCCGCGAACTGGCCTATGCTGCGCCAATGGCCGACCTGTTTGCCGAAGACCTACCCGCCGCCACGCCGGACGAGCCGCGCGAGGACGCTCCACTGGCCGACCAGTTGCGCCCGCGCAACTTGGGTGAGGTAATCGGGCAGGAACACCTGACCGGACCCGAAGGCGCCATCGGCCGAATGGTTGCGGCAGGTCGGCTTTCCAGCATGATCCTGTGGGGGCCGCCCGGCACCGGCAAGACCAGCACAGCCCGGCTCCTGGCCGATGCCGTGGGCATGCGATTCGTATCGGTCAGCGCGGTCTTCTCGGGCGTGGCGGACCTCAAGAAGGCCTTTGCCGAGGCCGAGACCGCCGCCAAGATGGGGCAGCGCACCCTGCTGTTCGTGGACGAGATCCACCGCTTCAACCGCGCGCAGCAGGATGGCTTCCTGCCTTTTGTCGAAAAAGGGACGGTCACGCTGGTTGGTGCGACGACCGAGAACCCCAGCTTCGCGCTCAACGCGGCGCTCCTCAGCCGGGCGCAGGTGCTGATCCTGCACCGTCTGGATGCGCGCGCACTGGACGAATTGCTGACCCGCGCCGAAGCGCTGGCCGGGCCCTTGCCGCTTACCCCAGAGGCCCGTGACGCATTGGTGGCAAGCGCCGATGGCGACGGACGGTTCCTGCTCAACCAGGCCGAAACGCTGTACAATGCACAGATCCCCGAGCCGCTCGATCCGGCGGGGCTTGGCGCTTTCCTGCAACGCCGGGTGGCGGTTTATGACAAGGATCGCGACGGGCATTACAACCTGATTTCCGCGCTGCACAAGGCGCTGCGCGGATCGGACCCGCAGGCCAGCCTCTATTACCTCGCGCGGATGCTGACCGCGGGGGAGGAACCGCTTTATGTGCTGCGGCGGCTGGTGCGCTTTGCCAGCGAGGACATCGGCCTGGCCGATCCGCAGGCGCTGACCCAGTGTCTTGCCGCCAAGGACGCCTATCAGTTCCTGGGCAGCCCCGAAGGCGAACTGGCGATCGTGCAGGCCTGCCTCTACCTGGCTACGGCCCCCAAATCGAACGCGGCCTATGTCGCGCAGAAGGAAGCCTGGAAGAGCGCGAAGGAAACCGGCTCGCTCGCCCCGCCCGCGCATATCCTCAATGCCCCGACCAAGCTGATGAAGGACATCGGCTATGGTGCAGGCTATGCCTATGACCACGAGGCCGAAGACGGGTTTTCCGGTGCCGATTACTGGCCCGAAGGCATGGGTGCGCAAACCTATTATCGCCCGGTGGAACGCGGGTTCGAACGCGAGGTGCTGAAGCGGCTCGACTATTGGGACAAGAAGCGCCGCGAGCTGCGCGGGGAATGAAGCCGGGCAGGTTTCAGAATTTCGTAGCGATCGATTGGTCCGGCGCGGCGGGTGAGCGGCATCATGGCATCGCCATCGCACAATGCAGCACCGGCCAGGCCGCGCCGCAGCTGGTGCGCCGGGGCCACCGCTGGTCACGCCCGGACGTGTTGCAATGGTTGCTGGAAGACCTGCCCGAGCAGTCCATTGTCGGCTTCGACATGGGGATCAGCCTGGCCCATGCCGACGCCGGCGCCTTCTTCCCCGGTTGGACCGAGAGCCCCGGCACGGCGCGCGACTTATGGGAATTGATTGATCGCATCTGCATTGACGATCCGCACCTTTCGGCCAACAGCTTTGTCGATCATCCTGAGGCAGCCCGCCATTTCCGGCGCCACGGCGGGCGCGAAGGCGAGCGGTTCGGCGGTGGTCGCGGTCGCTTTCGCGTGACCGAACGGGCGCAAGAGGCGATGGGATGCCGCCCCTATTCCAATTTCAACCTAGTCGGGGCGGCACAGGTTGGCAAATCGAGCCTGACCGGCATGCGCTTGCTGCACCGACTGCAAGGCCGCCTGCCAGTCTGGCCGGTCGACCCGCTGCCGGAAAGTGGCTCGGTGATCTGCGAGATTTACACCACGATCGCCGCCCGCGCCGCCGGTCGTCGCACAGGCGCTTCAAAGGTTCGTGACCATGCGGATTTGAATAGGGCCCTGGCAGAGCTGGATTCGGCACCCGTTGCCGGATCGGGGGCGATTACCGACCACGCCGCCGACGCCCTGATCACCGCCGCCTGGCTGCGTAATGCCGTACATGATCCCGCCTTGTGGGCGCCCCCGGGCCTTACCCTGCGAATTGCCCGAACAGAGGGGTGGACCTTTGGCGCCACCTGACGCTAAGGACGCCAGCACAAAGACCACGTTGCCGGCTTAGCTCAGTTGGTAGAGCACCTGATTTGTAATCAGGGGGCCACGGGTTCGAATCCTGTAGCCGGCACCAGAACAACAGGCAGGGAGCGGGCAGGCAATGCTTGCAGAGATGATCACCCGGCTGTTCGAGCGGTCGCTCGACGATGCCGCCCAA
The DNA here is from genome assembly GCA_041169825.1 of Pseudomonadota bacterium. Classification (GTDB taxonomy): domain Bacteria; phylum Pseudomonadota; class Alphaproteobacteria; order Sphingomonadales; family Sphingomonadaceae; genus Novosphingobium. The sequence continues at coordinate 8,075 of JBEEIN010000210.1, read as the reverse complement.
GCCGCCGCGCGCGAAGGGCAGTGGCTGCCCGCGCTGTGGGCCGAGGTTGAGGAAATGGGCCTGCCCTTGGCCCTGCTGACCGAGGATCAGGGCGGCTTTGGCCTGTCCTTTGCCGAAGCGGGGGAAACGCTGCGCCTGCTGGGTAGCCATGCCATGCCACTGCCGGTGGCCGAAACGATGGCCGCCAACCAGCTGTTTGCAGCCGCCGGAATGCCGCTGGCTGAAGGGCCCGCCGGACTGGCTCGCGCCGATGATCTGACCCTCAGCAATGGCCGCCTGACCGGTACCGTCGCCCGGGTGGCCTGGGGTGAGCAGCTCGATTGCCTGGCCCTGGCCGTGGGCGACAAGCTCTATCGCGTGCCGCGCGCCGGTTGGACCATTGCTGAAGCTGGCAGCGCCGCGAATTTCCACCCGCGCCCTTCGCTGACCATTGATTGGGCCGTCGATGCTGAAGCGGGGCTGCCCTGGTGTCCGCTGGCATCCGGGGCGACCGTGCGCGCCTATCAGATCGCCGGGGCGCTGGAGGCTGCGCTGGACATGACGCTGAGCCACACCGCGACCCGCGTCCAGTTTGGCAAGCCGCTCCAGAAAAACCAGGTGGTGCAGCACGAGCTGGCCAAGCTCGCCGGCGAACTGGCTTGCGCCACGGCTGCGGCTGACCTGGCCGGCGAGGCTCTGGCCCGCCATGACGTGCTGGGTGTTGCCGCGGGCACGCTGCGGGCCCGCGAAGCCGCGACTGCGGGAGCCAGCATTGCCACCCAGATGCACGGGGCAATCGGCTTTACGCGCGAGCACCGGCTCCATCTTTACACCACTTCGCTGTGGGCCTGGCGCGATGAGTTCGGTGGCCAGGTATCCTGGGCGAAACTGCTTGGCTCGGCCGCCATTGCTGCGGGCGGGCCCGGCTATTGGCCGATGGTGACTGCACTATGACCGCGATCCCTTTTCCCGCCCCGCCGGCCGATAGCGCCGAGGTTATTGCATTGCGCGCAGAATTCCGCGCCTTCCTTGATCAGCAGCTGAAGGACCGCACCCCGCGCGAGCGCAGCGATAACTGGTATGGCTATGACCGCGGCTTCAGCCGGGCGATGGGCCAGGCCGGTTACCTGGGTATGACCTGGCCAAAGCAATACGGCGGGCATGAGCGGAGCGCCTTTGAACGGGCAGTGATTGTTGAGGAATGTCTGGCTGCTGGGGCGCCGGTCGGCGCGCATTGGATTGCCGACCGCCAGTCTGGCCCGTCGATCCTCAAGTTCGGCACTGAGGCACAAAAGCAGGCTTTCCTGCCGCGCATCGCCGCCGGCGAACTGTCGTTCGGGATCGGGATGAGTGAACCGGATTCGGGTTCCGACCTTGCTGCGACCCGGACCAAGGCGGTCAGAGACGGTGACGTTTACCGCGTTACCGGAACCAAGGTCTGGACCAGCTTTGCCCACGAAGCGGACTATGTGATCCTGTTCTGCCGCACCAGCGGCACCCCGGCTGACCGCCACCTAGGTACCAGCCAGCTGCTGGTCGATCTGAAGAACACTCCGGGCCTGACGATCAAGCCGATCATTGACCTGGCCGGCCAGCACCACTTCAACGAAATGCATTTCGAGGACGCGATTGTCCCCGCCGATATGCTGCTGGGCGAAGAGGGCCAGGGCTGGGATCAGGTGATGAGCGAACTGGCATTCGAACGCTCAGGCCCCGAACGCTTCCTGTCCTCGATCGAGCTGATGGTTCAGTTGATCGAGGTGCTGAAGGGCCGCGACAGCGATGCGGCGCAGATCACCGTTGGCCGCGTCACCGCGCGCCTTGCGGTGCTGCGCCGCCTGTCACGCTCGGTCGCCGGGATGCTGCAGGACCACCAGAACGCCAACCTGCAGGCCGCAATCGTCAAGGACGTGGGCGCGCTGTTCGAGCAGGCCCTGCCCGACATTGCTCGCGAACTGGTCGACGTTGAGCCTGATCCGCGCGCGGCAGGGGCTTACGCCTCGGTCCTGGCGAACATCGTCCACAATGCGCCAAGCTGGTCATTGCGCGGCGGCACGCGTGAGATCCTGCGCGGGATTATCGCCCGCGGGCTGGGAACGCGCTAGGCGCTCAGCCGCGTCCGCGGTATCCGGCCACGCCCTGGTCGGGCACCCACAGCCCTTCGGGCGGCGCACCGCTTTGCCAGAACACGTCGATCGGAATGCCGCCGCGCGGATACCAATAACCGCCAATGCGCAGCCAGCGCGGCTGCATCTCGTCAAACAGGCGCTGGCCGATGCCTACGGTCACGTCTTCGTGGAACCCGGCGTGATTGCGGAACGAGCCGAGGAACAGCTTGAGGCTTTTCGATTCCACAATCGTCTGGCCGGGCGCATAATCGATCACAAGATGCGCAAAATCGGGCTGACCGGTGACCGGGCAGAGCGAGGTGAATTCGGGCGCCGCAAACCGGGCTAGATACAGCGCATTGGGGCGCGGGTTGGGAACATAGTCCAGCACGGCTTCTTCGGGCGAAGCGGGCAGCGCACTGGTCTGGCCAAGATGCAAAGGATGGAGTGTGTCCGACATGGCACAGGCCATGCCCCGAACGCGCGGCAGACACAAGCCACCGGTTGGAAGCGGCGGGTTCACTCCCTATTCAGGCCGCTGCGTGCCAGCGGCGCGAACCAGTGAAGGATTTATTGCCGTGAAGACAGGTTCGGGGGTGGTTCGGGCAAGCGTGGCTGTGGGGCTGGCATTTGCGGCCGCCCCGGTCTTGGCGCAGGACGTCTTCAACTTGCCCGCTGGTACGCCCAGCCCGACGGCGCGACCGGCCGGTCCGGTCGACCCCCAGGCCCCGGTGGTGCGCCCCCAGCCCGATCCAACAACCAAACCACAGAAAAGCGCGGCGCCGACTGCGACACCTGCCACAAAGGCCGCGCCACGCGCTGCACCAAGCCGGGCCGCCTCGCCCCCGATAAAAGGTCCGACCCGAACGCCCGCGGCAACACGCGCGGCCGGCCAGCAGGCGGAGGTCACCTCGCCCTCCGCTGCCGCAACGCCGACAGTCCAGCCTGCAACCGCGTCAGAGGCGCCAGTCACGGCAGCAAGCGCCCCAGCACCGGCGCAGGCAGAACGGCCCTCTGACTGGATTGCTTTCGCTGCCGGCACGCTGTTTGGCGCGCTGGTCCTGCTGGCCGCAGTCGGTCGTCTGATCTGGCGACCCCGCCAATCCAGGCGCAAGGACCCGGTCGATTTTGAGCCGGCGGTGGTTGCGGTGGTTGATCCGGTCGCGGATGCGGCACCGGCTGTTACTGCACCAGAGCCTGAGATCGCGCCTGACCCGCCCGTTGCGCCAGCGGGCTTGCACATTACCCTGGAAGCCCGGCGTCTCGATGCCTCGCTGGTCGCAGCCACGCTTGTCTATCAGCTGACCCTTACGAACCACGGCAAGGCGCCGCTCAGCGCGCTGGCGATCGAGGGCGACATGATTGGCGCCCATGGCTCGCTGCCGGTCGAGCAGCAAATCGCGAATGCACAGCAGCGGCTTGAGTTGCGCCATGCCCTGGTTGAGCTGGCGGCGGGTGAGTCTGCGCAGTTCAAAGGCGAAATGCGCCTGCCCCTGGCGGCGATTACCCCGATCCGGGCAGGAAACGCCGCCTATTTTGTCCCTTTGGCGCGGCTGCGGGTTGAAGCGGCTGAGACGGGCAATCAGGCAGTGGTGCTGGCTCAGACCTTCGTCATCGGCGAATTGCCCGAGCAGCCCGGCGGTGCCTTGCAGCCATTCCGGCTTGACCTGGGCCCACGCACCTTTGGCAAGCTGGGGCAACGCACGGTCATCTGACCGAATAGCCATGGACGCGACCGCCGGAGCGAGTTAAGCCTCTGTTCGCAGGTGCAGCGAAGAGGAGCGCGGCACCCGCCCGGACGCGATGTGCAAAGCACGCACTGCCGGCAGGCATGAGGAGGGCCCGAGGGTCATGGATAGTCTTGTCACCACCGAATGGCTGGCGAACGAAATGGGCGCGAGCGACCTGCGCATCGTCGATGCCAGCTGGCACATGCCCGCTTCTGGCCGCAAGGGGCTGGATGAATATCTGGCTGGCCATATCCCGGGCGCGGTGTTCATGGACCTGGCCGATCTGGTCGACACTGGATCGCCGGTAGACAACACCCTGCCCCCGCCAGAGAAATTTGCCAGCCGGATGCAGTCACTCGGCCTTGGCGATGGCAGCCGCATTGTGATCTACGATGATAGCGCCGTGAAAACGGCCGCGCGCGCCTGGTTCATGCTCAAGCTGTTTGGCGCGCATGATGTCGCAATCCTCGACGGCGGGATCGCCAAGTGGAAGGCGGAGGGCCGTCCACTGGCCGAGGGACGCGAAACGCTGCGCCACCGCCATTTCACCGCCTGGCAGGAAGAAGGCAAGGTTCGCACCAAGGCCGACATGCTGACCAATATCGACAGCCATGCCGAACAGGTCCTCGACGCGCGCGGTGCCGCCCGCTTTACCGGCGAGGAAGCCGATCCGCGCCCCAATATCGCGGCCGGCCATATCCCCGGCGCCCGCAACCTGCCCTATTCGGCGCTGTTCAACGGTGACAGCACCTACAAGGACAAGGCCGGGCTGGCCGAAGCCTTTGCCGGTGCCGGGATTGACCTGGCCAAGCCGGTGGTCACCACCTGTGGCAGCGGCGTAACTGCTTGCGTGCTCTTGTTTGCCATGCACCTGCTGGGCAAGGACGACGCAACGCTCTATGACGGCAGCTGGAGCGAATGGGGGGCCGATCCGCAAACGCCAAAGGCGACTGGCGCGGCCTGAGTAACGAATACGAACGGACCGGGCTTGGCGAAGAAATCACCTGAAGACATGGCCCCGGCCACCCGCCTTGTCGGCGCCGGGCGAAGCGCGGAATGGACCGGGACGCCGAGCCAGCCCGGATCGGTGGTCAGCCCCCCGGTCTGGCGTGCTTCGACGCATCTCTACCCCAATGCTGCGGCGGTTCACGCCGGCAAGCCCAATGAGGACGGCCATTTCTATTACGGGCGTCGCGGTTCGCCGACCCAGTGGGCGCTGGCCGATGCCCTGACCGAGTTGGAGCCCGGCGCAGCCGGAACCGTGCTTTACCCCTCGGGCGTAGCCGCGATCGCTGGCGCACTGTTGGCGGTGCTGCGCCCGGGCGATGTCCTGCTGATGACCGACAACGCCTATGAGCCCAGTCGGTTGATGGCGCACGGGCTGCTAAAGGACATGGGGATCGAAACACGCTGGTTCGATCCGCTCGATCCGCAGGCATTCATTGCCGCAGCCTGCGATCGGACCAAAGCAGTCCTGCTGGAAAGCCCGGGCAGCCTGACCCTGGAAGTGCAGGACGTGCCCGCCCTGTCCGCCCTTGCCCGCGAACGGGGCATTGCCGTGGTGCTCGACAATACCTGGGCCGGGCCGCTGGCCTTCCCAGCGCTGGAGCGCGGCGCCGACATCACGGTGATGAGCCTGACCAAGCATGTTGGCGGCCATTCCGACCTGATGATGGGTAGCGCGGCTGCGGGCGAGACATATTACGCTAAGCTGCGCAAGACCGCCCAGGCGCTGGGCCAGGTGGTCTCACCCGACGACGCCTCGCTCGCTTTGCGCGGCCTGCGGACAATGGGGCTGCGGCTTGAGCGCGAAACCGCCAGCGTGAAGGCGCTGGCCGAATGGCTTGATACCCGGCCTGAGGTGGCCCGCGTGCTTTGCCCGATGCTGCCGGGATCGCCCGGCCACGCGTTGTGGCAGCGCGATTTCAGCGGCGGTTGCGGACTGTTCAGCCTGGTATTCAAGGGCAAGGACGGCCGGGCGCGCGATGCCTTTATCGATGCGCTGAGCCTGTTTGGCATCGGCTATTCGTGGGGCGGCTTCGAAAGCCTCGTCACGCCGATTGACCCCGCCTCGCTGCGCACCGCTACACAGTGGCCCCTGCCCGGCATGGCCGCGGCCGATCGGTTTGGCGTTCGCCTCTCGATCGGCCTGGAAGAGCCGGCAGACCTGATCGCCGATCTGGAACGCGGCCTGGCCGCCTGGGCCGCCGCATGAGCTGGCCCGAATTCCTGGGCTGGCTGGATAGCATCGGCTTTTACATCGGCGGCTATCACCTGTCGCTGCTGGGGGCTTTCAAGGTCCTGACCGTCATTATCGGCTTAACGGTGGTGGGCTGGACCCTGACCCGGTTCGTGCGCCGCCTGTTCCGCCGCATGACCCGGCTTGACCTAGCGCAGCAGGTGCTGGGTGAAAAGCTGGTCAACATCGCCGTCTGGACGGCCTTGGTGCTGTTTGGTGTAGACGTGCTGGGCATCAACCTGACCGCGCTGACGGTCTTTTCCGGTGCGTTCGGCCTTGCCATCGGCTTCGGCCTGCAAAAGACGCTGGGCAACCTGATTTCGGGCATCATCCTGTTGATGGACCGTTCGATCGAGCCGGGTGACGTGATCGCGGTCGGCACCGGGGCGGACAAGACCGTGGGCAAGGTCAACCGCATCGGCATTCGTGCCGTTGCCGTAACCACCCGCGATCACATCAAATACCTGATTCCTAACGAGGTTTTGATGACCTCGGCCGTCGAGAACTGGACCGCCAGCACCAAGGATGAACGGCTGAAGGTGCCCGTGCGCCTGGCCTATGGCAATGACCTGGAATTGGCCGAACGGCTGATGCTGCAGGCCACAGAGGGCGTGGAGCGTGTCCAGCCTGAACCCAAGCCGGCTGTCTGGCTGGTCAACTTTGCCGAAAAAGCGATCGAGTTTGAAATCCAGGTTTCGATCAGCCAGCCGGAAATCGGCACCGGCATGATCCGCTCGGCGATCCTGCGCAATGCCTGGCAGCTGTTCAGGGACAACGGGGTGGACTTGCCGGTTCCGCCCGAGCAGATGAAGCCGCAATAGCTATCCTAATCCCCCGCAAAGGCATTCTGGCTGGCAGGGTCAGGCCCAAGCGCGCACTTGGGCAGAATGAGCAATCCTACTCTCGATTCCGGCAAGGTCTGGCTGGTTGGTGCCGGACCCGGTGATCCTGACCTGCTGACGCTGCGCGCGGCGCGGCTGATCATGCGGGCCAAACTGATTGTCCACGATGGCCTGGTCGATCCCGCGATCTTGGCCCTCGCCCAACCCGGTGCGCGCCTGATCTCGGTCGCCAAGCGCCGCTCGCGACACACGATGCCGCAGGAAGAGATTAACGCCCTGCTGGTCCGCGAGGCCCTGGCCGGCACCGAAGTGGTGCGGCTGAAGGGCGGCGATCCGTTCATCTTTGGGCGCGGCGGTGAAGAGGCCGAAGCCTGCCATGCCGCAGGGGTCGAGGTTGAAGTCGTTCCCGGGATCAGCGCTGCGATCGGCGCTGCCGCTGCCGCGCAAATGCCGTTGACCCATCGCCGCTCGGCCTCGATCGTCAGCTTTGTTGCTGGTCAGTGCAAGGGCCTGTCCGAGCAGAACTGGGCTGGCTTGGCCGGACAGGGCCGCACGCTGGTGATCTATATGGGCCTCGCCACCGCCGAAGCCATCGCCGACAAGCTGATCGAGGATGGCCTGGCGCCCGATATGCCCGTGGCCGTGGTTGAAAATGCCACCCGCCCGCAGATGCGCGTGCTGCGCGGGCCGCTTGCCGGCCTGCCAGACCTGGTCCTGCGCGAGAAGGTCAAAAGCCCGGCGATTATCGTCATCGGTGAAGTGACCGCCGAACCCCATACCGAACAGTTGCGCGCGCTTGCGCTGGAGGCAGCAGAGTGAAAATCCTGACCGGCAATGACCTGAAGACCGGCGCCGTTACCTGGTGGGACGGCGTGCAGTGGTCGCTCCATGTCGAAGACGCAGTCGATGTGGGCGATCATGCTGACACGATCCTGGCGCGCGAAAGCGCCGCCCGCCGCGTTAACGCGGCCTATGCGATTGACGCGGTGAAGGATGGGGATGGCGTCCGCCCTGCCCACATCAAGGACCGTATCCGCGCGCTCGGCCCGACCGTGCGCCCCGACCTGACTTTGAAGCCGGCCGATCCAGCCGCTGGCGATTGGGTGATCTGATGTACAAGTATGATAGCTATGACCAGGCGATGGTCGATGCCCGCGTCGAGGAATTCCGCGACCAG
>JBEEIN010000209.1:0-14458 GCA_041169825.1 Pseudomonadota bacterium | reverse complement strand
GCTTGCAGTGTCGGCGGGCCAGCCCCATCCCCTTCGGGATCGGGATCGCCCGGCCAGGCGATCCAGTCCCCCTCACCGGCGGTAACCCGTTCGGCGCTGCCCAAGGCGACGCCTTCCAGATCACCAGGCCCTTCGGCCCAGCGTACGGCAAGATCGAGGTTCGCCTCGGTAAAGTCAGCCGTCTCATCGTTGATCAGGCTATAGCGGACCTCAGGATTGGCCTTGCGGAATTCGGCTAGCCGCGGCGCCAGCCAGGCGGCAAAGAAATCACGCGGGGCGGAGATCGTGTAGACGTGGCTCGATTGCCCGGCCTGCATGGCCCGCACGGCATCCTCGAAATGGAGGAACCCGGTGCGCAGCGATTCGAGGCCGGCCGTGGCCTCATCCGTCAATTCCAGCCCCTTGGGTGTGCGGCGGAACAGCACGACGCCCAGCAGGTCTTCGAGCGCACGAATCTGCTGGCCGACCGCAGCCGGCGTAACCGCCAGTTCATCCGCCGCGCGGGTGAACGACAGGTGCCGGGCGGCGGCATCGAATACGCGCAGGGCGTTCAGGGGCAGGTGCGTGCGCTTCATCGCGCAGCGGCTTTAGCCTGCCGTGGCAGGCGCCGCCAGCGGGAAGAAGGGAATGGCCGCTTCGACCAGCGAGCCATCCTCACACCGGAAGGTATAGAACCCTTCCATCGAGCCGTGCGGCGTGGCCAGCGGGCAGCCGGACACATAGTCATGACTGCCGCCGGGCTGGAGGATCGGCTGTTCGCCCACCACGCCTTCACCCTCGACAAAATTGACCATGCCGCGCCCGTCGGTGATCTGCCAGTGGCGAGTCAAAAGCTGGATCGCCTGATCGCATCCGTTCTCGATCCGGATATGATAGACCCAGAACCACTTGCCGGATTCCACCTGCGACTGCTCGGGCAGGAAATTGACCGTGACCCGCACGGTGATCCCGTTGGTCGTGGCGGCGTGCTGGAACAGCTCCTTCATGCGGGTCAAAATAATGACTGGGCCGCGATCCGGCAATGGCCCTGCGGCGAGCCTTATCGCTTTACCCTCCGATGGCGGTGATCACGATTGCGCCAGCAGCACGACCCCCGCCACCAGCAAGCCGCAGCCCGCCAGCCGCGCCCGGCCAACCGGCTCACGCAGCAGGACCATCCCAAGCAGCGCGACCAGCATCATCGACATCTCGCGCATCGGCGCCACCACGCTAAGCGGTGCGCCGCGCTGCATCGCCCAGAGCACCAGAATGTAGCCAAAGGGTGCCAATAGGGCGACCGTCCAGGCGCTGATCCAATGGCCCTTCATAGTTGCCACGGCATTTGCCCGATCGCGCAGGACCTGTGGGGCCAACAATACGGTCCGGACAAGATTGGCACCCCAATCGAGCACCACCGGGGAAAGCAGCGACAGCTTGACCGAGGCTCCGTCGACCAGCGTGTAAATGGCAATGATAGCGCCCGTCAGCATACCCCAGCGCAGGCCGGCCGTGGCACCGGGCTTGGCGAAGGTTGCCCAGCGCCCATTGGTGGCGATCATCAGTATCCCGGCGACCACGGCCAACAGGCCCAGCAGCCGCAAGGGTCCGGGCACCTCGCCCAGCAGCAGGAACGCCCCGGTCGATGAGAGCAGCGGGCCCGTGCCGCGCGCGATCGGATAGACCACCGACAAGTCGGCCTTACGGTACCCGGTCTGGAGCGCGTGGCTGTAGGCGAGGTGCAGGCAGCCGCTAGCGCAGATTGCGGCCAGCATCAGCCAGGTCCAGCGGAAACCTTCCTGTGCCATGATCCACAAGGCCCACGGCGCGAAAGCGCAGGAGGACAGCAGCGTGGTCCAGAACAGGAAGACCCCGCCCGCATGGGCAGAGCGCTTTGAAGCGAGGTTCCAGGTAGCGTGACAGACCGCCGCCAGCAGAACCAGCAGCAGTGACAGACTATCCAAGGATCAAAGCCCGGCCGCCTTGAGCGCCTGGTCCAGATCCTCAATCAGATCCTGCGGGTCTTCAAGGCCCACATTGATCCGCAGCATGCCTTCGGTAACGCCCATTTCCGCGCGGGCCTCGGCACTGACCGAATAGTGGGTGGTTGAAGCCGGGTGCGTCATCAACGAGCGCGAATCCCCGATGTTGTTCGAGATATCGATCAGTTCCAGCGCATCGAGCAGGGCGTGGGCCTGGGCGCGGTCCTTCACTTCGAAAGCAAAAATCGAACCGCAGGCATCCATCTGCTGCATCGCCAGATTGTGCTGCGGGTGACTGGCAAGGCCGGGGTGCAAGATCCTGGGCACGCGGCCTTCGAGGAACTGGCCGACCTTGAGCGAATTGGCGCTCTGCTGCTTGACCCGCAGGTCCAGCGTTTCCAGCCCCTTTAGCACCACCCAGGCGTTGAACGGCGAGAGGTTCGGCCCGGTGTTGCGCTGGAATGGCATCAGCACATCGTTGATGAACTGGGCCGATCCGCAGACTGCTCCGGCCAGGACGCGGCCCTGCCCGTCCATGAGCTTGGTGGCGGAATAGGCAACCACGTCGGCCCCGAATTCCATCGGCCGCTGCAGCGCGGCTGTGCAGAAGGCGTTATCGACCACGGTTGTGATCCCGCGGCTGCGCGCCAGATCGCAGACGAACTTCAGGTCAACGATGTCCATCGTCGGGTTGGCGGGCGTTTCGAAGAAGAACACCTTGGTATTAGGCCGGATCGCGGCTTCCCACTGGGCGTTGTCACGCGCGTCGATGGTGGTGGTTTCGATTCCGAAGCGCGGCAGCAGGCTATCGACCAGCCAGCGGCACGAGCCAAAAGCGGCACGGGCGGCGACCACGTGATCACCGGCAGAGAGCTGACAAAGAAGCGCCGTGGTCATGGCGGCCATGCCGGTCGCCTGGGCACGACAAGCCTGTGCCCCTTCCATCAGCGCCACACGCTCTTCCAGCATGGCAACCGTGGGGTTCTGGAGGCGCGAATAGGTCATCCCCTCCGCCTCACCCGCGAACCGCGCGGCGACTTCGCCGGCGGACTCGTAGGTATAGCCCGAGGTCAGGAACAGCGCTTCGCTGGTCTCGCCATGCTCGCTGCGCCAGGTACCACCGCGCACGGCACGGGTGGCAGGCCGCCACTTGGCGGTGATCGAACGGTCGGTTCCGGTGTTACGCTTCATGATGCACCGGCTCTAGGAGCGGTGCGCATGCGCTGCAAGAGCATTGCCACCTTGGCGAACCCCCGGTAACTCCCCGGCCCATGCCCCCCGCACACCGCTTTACCCAGGAACAGGACCCGGCCGACTGGTGCGCCGTGATCGCGATCCTGTTCCTGGCCCTGCTGTGGTGGCGACTGGGCATCCCTTCGCGGATCTATTTCGACGAAATCCATTATGTCACCGCGGCGCGCCACCAGAACGAGGGGCTGCGCTTCAATCCCGAGCATCCCGTGCTGGGCAAGACGATTATCGCCGCCGCGATCCGCTGGCTGGGCGATGCCCCGCTGAACTGGCGCATTCCCTCGGCCATATCGGGGGCAATCGGCCTTTTTGCGCTGGGCCGTCTGGTCTGGTTCGTGACTGGCCGACGGCTGGTGACGCTGGTCGCAATGTTCCTGGTCGCGACCAATTTCCTATGGTTCGTGATGAGCCGGATCGCCATGCTCGACATGTTTATGGCGATGTTCGGCATGGTTGGCCTGTGGCTGGCGGCCAGCGCCGTGCGACTGCCCGAACAGGGGCGTTGGCGGCTGGCGCTGGCGGGTATCGCCATGGGGCTGTCGCTGGGCGCCAAATGGTCCGTTGCGCCGCTGCTGGCGGTGCCGGGGCTGGTCTTCCTGGTGTGGAAGCTGCGCGATCTGGGCTGGCGCGGCCTCTATCAGCGGCAGGGCGGCCCGGTCCCGGGAATCAGCCTGATCGAAGCGGCGCTGTGGCTGGGGTTGGTGCCGCTGATCGTTTACTGGCTGACCTTCTGGCCGGCGTTCCACTGGGTGAAGGACCCGGTCAATCCCTGGGATCCGATTGGCTGGCACGTCTATATGCTGCAGCTGCAGGACAGCGTAACCAAGCCGCATCCCTATCGCTCATACTGGTACCAGTGGATCGGCAACTGGCGGGCAATCTGGTTCCTGTACCAGCCGGTTGACGGGGCGCAGCGGGGAATCCTGCTGATTGGCAATCCCTTCACCATGTTAGCCGGGCTGGCTGCCTTCCTGTGGTGCCTGTGGGCCGGGTGGCGCGGGCGGATTGATGCGCGGATATTTGCCGGGCTCTACGCGATCCAGATCCTGTTCTGGGTGCTGTCATCCAAGCCGGTGCAGTTCTATTACCATTACCTGCTGCCCGGCACCTTCCTGATGATCTGCTTGGCCCTGGCGCTGGAAGACCTGTGGCAGCGGACCGACCGCTGGCGCTGGCTGGCCGCCGCATCGCTGGCGATCAGCCTGGGCCTGTTCATCCACTTCTATCCGATCCTCTCGGCCGGCAGACTATGCTGCGGGCGGCCGAGTTTCGAAGAATGGATGTGGCTGCGCAGCTGGCGCTAGCGGTTGATCAGTACTTGCCCCAGACGAACTTGTTCGACAGGGCGAAGTTCCAGACCGAACCTAGCACGATCCCGACCACCACGGCGATCACATCGTGGAAGCCCATGGTCTTGAGCACCGCAGCGGACCCGATGTTGGTCAACAAGCCAAGCGAACAGGTCAGCGCAAATTGCGCCCAGCCGCGCAGCAATGGCGCAAAGCCGCGCAGGCGCTTGTCGGCATAAGTCAGTTCATTATTGAGCACGAAGTTGAACGTCATCGCAACGATCGCCGCGACCGAGTTGGCGACGTTGAAGGTGGTGCTTTCGTCCCAGTTGCCGTAGACAAACCGCTCTCCGAACACGAGGTGCAGCATCACCCAGAGCGCGCCCAGCTGGACGAAAACGCCAAGCGCACCGACAGTGCCGAACAGTGCGAAGCGGGTCGGGATGAAGCGGCCGAGCCACTTGTCGTAAAGCCCGATGAGGAATTCGAAGACGACCGTGCGGTCGAGCTTGCTCTCCCCTTCGGCGCGGGCGGCAAAATTCATCGGGACTTCCTTGATGCGCAGCGGCTCTTCGACCGTGGCAAGAATATCGAGCAGGATCTTGAAGCCCACACCCGACAGGCGATGGGCATCGGCGCGCAGGGTTTCGGTGCGCAGCATGAAGTAACCGCTCAGCGGGTCGGTCAGTTCAATCCCGGTTACCTTGTTGGCAATGCGATTGGCGAAGTTGGAAGCCTTGACCCGGTCAGGCCGCCCCCATTCCGCGGTGCTCGAACCTTCGGCAAAGCGACTGGCATAGGCCAGGTCATAATCACCGCTCTCAATCGCGGCGAGCATTTGCGGCAACAACGCAGGATCGTGCTGGTGATCGGCGTCCATCACAGCAACAACAGGGGCTGCCGTGGCGCACATCCCCTCAATTGCCGCCGAGGACAGCCCGCGCCGTCCGATCCGCTGGATGACCCGGACCCGTGAATCCTCCTGGGCGATCGCCCGTGCCTCGTCCGAAGTGCCATCGGGGCTGTTGTCATCGACGACAATGGCTTCCCAGCTGATCCCCGCGAGTGCCTGATCCAGACGCTCAACCATAGCGCGCAGGTTCTTGCGCTCGTTATAGGTCGGAAGGACAACGCCCAGCCGGATGGTCATGTTACAGGCGCTCCACCACGGCATCGCCGATGGCCGCGGTGCCGTGGCTGCCGCCAAGGTCCCCACCGCGGATACCGTCAGCCAAGGCCTTGGCCACAGCCGCTTCGATCCGCGCGGCTTCGGCCTCAAGGCCCAAGGAGTGGCGCAGCAACATGGCGGCCGACAGGATTGTGGCCATCGGGTTGGCCAAGCCCTTGCCCGCGATATCCGGGGCGGAGCCGTGGATCGGCTCATAAAGCCCCATCTTGCCATCTGACAGGCTGGCCGAGGCGAGCAGGCCGATCGAGCCGACGCACATCGAGGCCTGGTCCGAAAGGATATCGCCGAACAGGTTGCCGGTTACGACCACATCAAACTGGCCCGGATTGCGCACCAGCTGCATCGCGGCGTTATCGACGTACATGTGGGTCAGCTCCACCTCGGGATAATCCCTAGCCACCTCAACCATCACGTCGCGCCAAACCTGCGAGGTTTCGAGCACGTTGGCCTTGTCGACCGAGCAGAGCCGCTTGCCGCGGCCCAGCGCGGCGCGGAAGCCAACATGGGCGATGCGGCGCACTTCGTCTTCGGCATAGGACATCATGTCCCAGCCCTGGCGGCGACCGTCCGGCAAGGTGCGGATGCCCTTTTCGCCGAAATAGACATCGCCATTAAGCTCACGCACGATCAGCAGGTCGATCTGGCTGGCCACTTCGGGGCGCAGCGCCGAGGCATCTTCCAGCCCGGCAAAGACCTTGGCCGGGCGCAGGTTGGCGAAGAGGCCCAGTTCCTTGCGCAGGCCGAGGATTGCCTGTTCGGGGCGCAGGTGCCGCTCAAGGTGATCGCAATCGGGATCGCCGACCGCGCCGAACAGAATTGCATCGCATGACCGGGCGATTTCCAGCGTCTCTGCCGGCAGCGGGTGGCCGTGGCGCTTGTAGGCGGCGCCACCAACATCGCCCTCGAACAGGACCAGCTCTGGCAAGTCGAGCGCCTCAAGCACGCGGACGGCTTCGCGCGTCACTTCCGGTCCGATACCGTCACCGGCAAAAACTGCGATCTTCATGGGATCCCCAACCTATTCCATCCGGCCCTAATCAATCCGACCAAGCCGCTCTCGCAGCATGGCGCGCGCCGCCATAACATCGCTTCTCCGATCGGCAAGCGGATAGCGCGCGACCAGCGGACCAAGCTTGTCGAAGCTGGCCAGCTGGGCGTTCCAGTCAGGATCGAAGGAACGTTCCACTTCGCCATAGCCCAGTTCGCGCAGCAGCAGCGCCTCAAAGGCGGTCATGCCCGGAAGCCATCCCCGGGCCGAAGGGGCGTGGCAGATCGCGTCGAGCAGCGCGACGAGCGCCTGGTAAAGCGCGGGATAAGGCTGCCGTTCGGGCAAGGCCGCAGCGGCCAGCGTGGTGGCCCAGGTAATCGCCGCGGCGGGCAGCGGCTCGGTCAGCCATGGCCCCCGGCTGGCGACCAACTCAACCCGTGCTGACGGCAGCTGGCTGCCTGGACGGGCCCGCAATTCGGCCGCCACGAGGTTGCCCGGCAAGAGGACTGGACGCTGCGTCCGTCCCCGACCGCCGGCGACATAGCTGGCGATCAGGCCATAGTCCTCGCTCAACACGCGCAGGATCACGCCCGTCTCGCCGTGGGTGCGGGCGGCGCAGACAATGGCTGGGGTGCGCAGATCCATGGGGCGGCCTTAGCGCGCCCGCCCCCGCTTGGGGAGAACCTACTTCTTGGCCTTGGCCTTGAGCGCGGCTTCGAGGGCGGCCACGCGCTCGGCCAGCACTTCGTTCTCTTCGCGAGCCTTGGCGGCCATCGCCTTGACCGTGTCAAATTCCTCACGACTGACGAAGTCAAGCCCGCCCATCGCTTCGCGGAAACGCTCGCGCGCGCTATCGCGGGCTTCACGGCCTGCACCGGCAACGGTTCCTGCAGCGCTGTTCAGCAGCTTGGCAAGATCGGCGAACAAGGGGTTCTGGCTCTGCATGGCGGCTAGATGGTCCCGCGCGCGAAAGGGTTCAAGCCCTATTCGAAGGTGACGGTGGAGACAGCGCCGGAAACATCCTGTCCATCGGCGGCTGGGTTGGCCTCAAGGAACTGCCAGTTGAGCACGGCTGCGAACAGCACCCAGGCCAGATAGGGCAGCAGCAACATGCCGGCGAGCGGACGCACCCGCCAGAACAGCACTAGGGTGGCCAGGACGGCCACATCGATTACCAGCAGCAGGATCAGGGCCCCGGTTATCTGATGGGCGCCGAAAAAGAGCGGGGTCCAGGCAAGGTTGAGCGCGAGCTGGACCGCGAAGACGGCCATCGCTGCCCGACGACCGGCCGCGCCACGCGCGGTAACGATCAGCGCCAGGGCAAAGCCCATCAACACGTACAGGATGGTCCAGACGATCCCGAAGGTGGCCGGCGGCGGGAACAGCGACGGCTTAACCAGCGAAGCGAACCACGGCGTTCCGGCGCCGCCGCCAGCCGTCCCGCTGATTGCACCGAGCAGGACGATCCCAGGGACCAGAAACAACGACCAGCGAATGAAGCTGGCGCGCAGCTGCGCAGGCGAGGCAAGAGCCGACATGCATTCCCTCCAGGTCGCACCCCTTTGATTCGGAGAAGGGGCAGAGAATGAACGGGATATGGCCGGGACAAGCCGACTAGGCAATCGCCCTTAACCGTGATCGCTGCGACGGGCGGCAATCAGGAACTCGATGTTGCCTTCCGGGCCGGTGATCGGGCTTTCGACGATCCCTTGCACTTGCCACCCCAGCCCTTCGATCCAGCCCCGCACTTCATCGCAGACGCGGGTATGCAGAGCAGGATCGCGGACCACCCCGCCCTTACCCACTTCGCCGCGCCCAACTTCAAACTGCGGCTTGATCAGGGCAACCAGCTGGCAATCCGGCGCGGCAAGATTAAGCGGCACTTCCAAGACTTTGGAAAGCGAAATGAAACTAGCGTCGCAAACAACCCAGTTGCATGGGCAGTCAATCTGGGCCGGGGTCAGGATGCGGGCGCTGGTCTGTTCCAGCACGGTAACGCGGGGATCCTGCCGCAGTTTCCAGGCCAACTGGTTGGTGCCAGAATCGACCGCAAAAACGTGCTCCGCTCCTTTTTGCAGCAGCACGTCGGTAAAGCCGCCGGTTGAGCTGCCGATGTCCATGGCCACGGCCCCGAAGGGGTCCAGCCCGAAGTGTTCGATCGCATGGGCCAGCTTGATTCCGCCGCGCGAGACCCAAGGGTGATCACGGCCCCGCACATCAAGCGGCGCATCGGCAGGCAGACTGTGGCCTGGCTTGGCGAGCTTGGTTTCACCGCTGAACACCAGCCCGGCCAGGACCAGCGCCTGCGCACGGCTGCGGCTTTCAGCCAGCCCGCGATCGACCAGCAACTGGTCAACGCGCGTCTTGGGCGATTTGGCGGATCGGGGCTGGGTCATGGCTGGCAGGGCTTGTCGCTTGAGCGGCCTCATTCCATAGTGCGGGGATGAAGGCAAATGTCCTGCTGCCCGTATGCCTGGCACTGGCCGTGCTGAGCGCCTGCGCGCCAAAGGCGGCTCCGCCGGCCCCGGCGCCGCGTCCGATTGCCATCCCGGCGCCTGCGCCGCAAGCGGTGCCCCGCCCGGCTGGGGACTGGCGGGACGTCCCGCTGACAGCGGGCACCTGGACCTGGACGATTGCCGCCGCCCGATCAACCGCCAGCTTTGGGTTGGCCGGGCAGGTGCCGCTGGTGCAGCTGACCTGCCTGACCAAGGGAACAGTGCAACTGGCCCACCTTGGCGCAGCCGACAGCCCGATCCCGCTCGGCATCACGACCTCTAGCGGAACCTTTCCGCTGATGAGTGATCCGGTGAGCCCGGGCGCAAGCGGTATAACAGCAACCCTGCCGGCCGGCGCAGCCGTGCTGGATGCCATGGCCCATTCGCGCGGACGATTCGTGATTGATGTGCCGGGACAGCCGCCCAGCTATTTGCCGGCCTGGCCAGAGGTTGCACGGGTGGTGGAAGACTGCCGCTGATCCCGCTCGGCCTGCCGCAACGGGCCTGTGGATGATCCGCGAAGTGCCGGATTCTGACGCCAAAAAAATCAAACGCAAGACTTGTTGTCCGGACAGGAATGATTCACATTCCCAGCCAAGGCCCATCGGGCTTCGCCGATGGCCCCGGCCTCTTTGCGAAGAGGTCTATGGCTCAACAGCGCGAAAGGAGGTGACCGATGTCTCATGGTTCAGCAGGGAGGTCGGTAACCCGCACAACGGAGCATTATCGCTGAGGTCGATGTAAGCGATAGAGGCTTCGTGAGCGGCGCTTCCGGCCGCTGACCATGCGAAGGGCCACCCGGTTAGGCCGCGGTGGCCCTTCTCATTTGCACTGCACGATAATTACCTTTTCCTTGTCTCCGCGGTAATTTTCACCCAGAGGCCAAGCTGCAAATCCTGAAAGGACCAGTGTTCGATGTCTGCCGCCCTGCCCTTCGCCCATGTGCCCCACCCCGCCCCGACGGCGGACGCGGTACGCGCCGGGCTGGTGGCCGATCCGGGCTTCGGCAAGATCTTTTCCGATCACATGGTGACGATCGACTGGACCGAAGGCCAGGGCTGGCATTCGGCCAGGCTGGGCCCACGCCAGCCGATCCCGCTCGATCCGGCGGCATCGGTGCTGCACTATGCGCAGGAGATTTTCGAAGGGCTGAAGGCCTACCGGCTGGCTGACGGGACCATGGCGCTGTTCCGGCCCGAAGCGAATGCCCGGCGGTTCAATGCCTCGGCCCAGCGGCTGGCCATGCCGGAGCTGCCGGAAGACCTGTTTATCGAGGCGATCCGCCAACTGGTGGCGGTTGACGCCAACTGGTTCCCAGAGGTCGAGGGTGGTTCGCTGTACCTGCGGCCCTTCATGATCGCGACCGAGGCCTTCCTGGGCGTGCGCCCGGCCAAGGAGTACAAGTTCATCGTCATCGCCAGCCCGGCGGGCAACTATTTCAAATCGGGTGCGCCGGCCGTGTCGATCTGGGTTTCGGACTATACCCGCGCGGCCCCCGGCGGGACCGGTGCGGCCAAGTGTGGCGGCAACTATGCCGCCAGCCTGGTCCCCACGGCAGAGGCTTTTGCCAAGGGGCACGACCAGGTGCTGTTCCTGGATGCCGCCGAGCACAGGTGGATCGAGGAACTGGGCGGGATGAACCTGTTCTTCGTGATGGCCGATGGCCGGATTAATACGCCGCCGCTGACCGGAACGATCCTGCCCGGGGTGACCCGCAACAGCCTGTTGCAACTGGCCGCCGAGGAAGGGCTTAAGGTTACTGAAGAGGCCTATAGCTTGGACCAGTGGCGGGCCGATGCTGCGTCTGGTGCGCTGCTGGAAGCCTTTGCCTGCGGTACTGCGGCAGTGGTTACCCCCGTTGGCAAGGTGGCGGGGCGCGATGGTGAGTTTACCATTGGCTCGGGCGGACCGGGCCAGATCACGCAGAAGCTGCGCAGCCGCCTGGTTGCGATCCAGCGCGGCGAAGCACCGGATCCACACGGCTGGGTGCTGAAGCTCTAGCCCCGGACCAAGGGACCGTATTGTCTTGGGGGACAATCGCCCCCATCTGCACGCCATGCAGTTTTCGCGTCGCGGCTTTCTGGCCGCCTCTGGAACCGGCCTTGCCCTCTCCCCGCTGCCCGCCTGGGCGCAGGGGCACGGAATGGCGCATGGCGGCAGCCACCGCCTGCCCAAGGGGCCGTTAATCCCGCCCGGCTTTGGCGTGCTCACCGGCAAGGACATCGACCTGACCGTGGCCGACGGCCTGCGTGAAGTGGCGGACCGCCGCGGCCTTGGCGTGGCCGTCAACGGAACGGTTCCCGGGCCGCTGCTGCGCCTGAAGGAAGGCGATGAGGTAACCCTGCGGGTGACCAACCGCCTGCATCAGGACACCTCGATCCACTGGCACGGGCTGTTGCTGCCGTTCCAGTTCGATGGCGTGCCGGGGGTCAGCTTTCCGGGGATCAAGCCGGGCGAGACCTTCACCTACCGGTTCCCACTGCGCCAGTCGGGCACTTACTGGTATCACAGCCATTCGGGCTTGCAGGAGCAGTCAGGCCACTATGGCCCGCTGATCATCGACCCGGCTGAGCCCGATCCAATCCGGTCCGACCGCGAATTCGTGCTGCTGCTGAGCGAATTCACGGCGCTGGACCCGCACAAGATCTTTGACCGGCTGCGCACGGGCGAAGGCTATTTCAACCGCCAGAAAACCACCTGGACCGACGATTACCGGCTGAGCGGGGCGGAGCGGCGGATGTGGGCGCAAATGCGCATGCCACCCACCGACATCGCCGATGTCAGCGCTCCAACTTATACCTACCTCGCCAATGGTCTCCCGGCCTTGCAGGCGCCGGAGTTCCTGTTCCGGCGGGGCGAACGGGTGCGGCTGCGGCTGATCAACGGATCGGCCATGACCTTCTTCAACGTCCGTATCCCGGGCTGCAAGCTGACGGTCGTGGCCGCTGATGGACAGGCGGTGAAGCCGGTGACGGTTGAAGAACTGCAAATCGCCACGGCCGAGACCTATGACCTGATCGTCGAGCCGGACGGCGATGCCTTTGCCATTGTCTGCGAGGCAATGGACCGGTCGGGCATGGCGCTGGCCACGCTGACCACTACGCCGGGCCTGCGCCCGGCCGTGCCGCCGCTGCGCAAAGCACCACTGCTGACCATGGCCGACATGGGCATGAACCACGGCACAGGTGGGCATGATCACGGCAATGGTTCGATGAGCATGGACGGCATGCCGATGCGCGATGTCAGCCTGCTACCGCCCGACGTGAAGATTGGCCCGGGGATCGACATGGTTTCGATGGCCCCGGCGGACAAAATGGGCGAGCCGGGATTGGGGCTGCGCGATGTCGATCACCGTGTGCTGACCTATCGTGACCTGTCCGCGCTCACCCCCAACACGGACACGCGTGAGCCGAGCCGGCTGCTGGAACTGCACCTGACCGGCAATATGGAACGCTATATGTGGTCGTTCGACGGCAAGATGTTCAATGCCGTCAGCGACGTGCCAATCCGCTTTGCCTGGAACGAACGCGTGCGGGTGAAGCTGATCAACAACACGATGATGGCCCACCCGATCCACCTGCACGGGATGTTCTTCGAACTGGTCAACGGCCAGGACCCGGCGCATCAGCCGCGCAAGAACGTGGTCGTCGTCCAGCCCGGCGCCAGCGCCACCTTTGACCTGACGGCCAACGAGCCGGGCGACTGGGCCTTCCACTGCCACCTGCTGTACCACATGCACGGCGGGATGATGCAGATCGTTACCGTGGCCGGGCCGGAGGGCGCGAAGTGAAGCGCCTGGTTATTCTGAGCGCGCTGCTGGCCGCCCCCGCCTGGGCGCAAAGCCACCAAGGCCATGATGCCCACGCCGGGCACCAGATGCCGCAGCCGAGCGGCGAGCCGCAGCCCGAGCCGGTCGATCCTTCGCCCGGCCCGACAATGGAATTGCCGCCGCCAGACGAAGCTGGTTCTGGCCCGCCGCGCGCGGCCGATGCCATCTGGGGGGCCGAAGCGATGGCCCCTTCGCGTGCCGCGCTGAAGCGGGAGCATGGCAGCACGGTTACCACCTGGCTCCAGGCCGACCGGCTCGAGTATCAGGCGCGGCAGGGGCATGATGGCCTGTTGTGGGATGTGCAAGGCTATTACGGTAATCCGACCAGCAGGCTCTGGCTGAAAAGCGAAGGCGAAGCTGCGCTGGGGGACGGCGTCGAGGATGCCGAGGTCCAGGCGTTGTGGTCCAAGGCCGTCGCCCCGTTCTGGGATCTTCAGCTTGGCGTAAGGCAGGATCTGGCAGGGCAGAACGATACCCATGCAGTTGTGGGCGTTCAGGGCCTCGCGCCCTATCTGTTCGAAGTCGATGCGGCGCTGTTCCTGTCACAGCGCGGTGAACTGACCGCGCGGGTCGAGGCGGAAATGGACCAGCGGATCACGCAGAAGCTGATCCTTCAGCCGCGGGTCGAACTGAGCCTTGCCGCGCAGGACAATCCGGCCCGCAAGGTCGGCGCCGGGGTCGACAAAATCGAAGCCGGCCTGCGGCTGCGCTATGAAATCGTGCCCGAATTCGCGCCCTATCTGGGGATCGAACAGGGCTGGAAACTGGGCGACAGCGCCCGCTTTGCCCGCCTGGCGGGCGAAAAGCCGCATGTGACCAGCGTGGTCATGGGCGTGCGGTTCTGGTTCTAGGCTTTACAGGAGTATCCCATGTCGTTTCGCCTCCCCACGCTGATCGCGGCCGCTGCACTGACCCTGTCTGCCCCGGCGCTGGCCCATGTGAAGATCGCCAGCGCCAGCCCGGCCGAGGGCAGCACGGCCGCAGCGCCGAAGACCGTGGTACTGAACTTCTCGGATACCGTGATTCCAGCCAAGACCGGCGTCGAGCTGGTGATGACTGCCATGCCCGGCCACGCCAATCACGGGATCATGCCGATCAAGAACTTCGTGCCGGCCTGGTCGAACGGCAACAAGACGCTGACGCTCAACCTGCGCCAGCCGCTGCGCACCGGCACCTATGAGGCGCGGTGGCAGTCGACTGGCGCCGATGGTCACAAGATGGCCGGCAAGCTGACCTTCAACGTCAAGTAACAGGACGCCCGCACAACACTTCGGCGATCTGCACGGCGTTGAGCGCAGCGCCCTTGCGCAGGTTGTCACCCACCACGAACAGCGCAAGGCCGTGTTCGACTGAACGGTCCGGGCGGACGCGGCCGACGAGGACGGGATCGATGCCGGTGGCGGCAAGCGAATCCGGGGCAGCGGTCACCACCACGCCCGGTGCCGCTTCAAGCAACTCG
>JBEEIN010000208.1:0-2801 GCA_041169825.1 Pseudomonadota bacterium | reverse complement strand
ACCACTTCGGGCGCGCCAAGCGCCCCGGCCAGATCATGCGCGGCCAGGCCAATGCGGAACTCGCCCGCCGGCACGCCCAAGGCGCGCAGCACGGCCGGCGGCAGCAAGGGTTCGGGCGAGGGGCTGGCGGGCCACGAGCCTTCGGTCAGCCCGGCACAGATCACCAGGTCCGCCCGGCTCATCCGTGCTTCGAGCAAGCCATAGATCGCAACCCGTGAGTGCCCGCCCCAGGATGGACGCACCGGCACCCGGTCCATCGCATCGCGCAGAACCTGCGTCAGGTCGGCGCGTGCCAGCCGGGTGCCAATGGCGGCACTGGCATCGCGCAGTTCCTCCAGCCAGCCGGCCAAAGCCCGACCGTCAGCCTCACCCCACAGCCGCGGGCCGCACAGCGCCTCACCCGCAGCCGCCAGCACGTCGAGCGCCGCGGCCAGACCGCAATCCTCCGGCAAAGCCAGCACCGGGGCGAGCACTTCGGACAGGCCTTGCCACCATTCGGCAATTGCCTCTCCCTGCCCGCGTTTGGCCAGCTTGGCGACAGCCGCCTCAACCGGGGCGAAGCCCGGCTTGGGTCGCGGCCCGCGCAGTGCCAGGTCGAGCGCGCGGGCATTCTCCAGCCAGCCAGCGCGGCCCTCCCCCGCCCCGACCAGGGGGTGGATCAGCAAGGCCAGCAGCGGCACCGGCGCGGCCTCACTCGCGGCCAGTTCGGCCAGCAGCAACAGCACCCGTCCGGCCGTGGTCTGCGGCAGAGGCTGGCCCGCCGTATCATCGGCCACGATGTTCCAGCGCCGCAGGTGAGCGACCACCCGCCCGGCCAGCCCACGATCGGGCGTGACCAGCGCCACCCGCTTTTCCGGCTGTTCCAGCGCCTCGCGGATCAGGATCGCGATTGCCTGGGCCTCTTCACCGGGATGGGCGCTTTCCATCAGCCGCACGCCCGAAAGGCGACGCTGTTCGGCCTTCAGGTCAACCCAGCGGGCGCTGCCCTCGGGCGGCAGGAACAGGTTGGAGATCACCCGGCTGCGCTCTGGTGGCGCGGCCGCTAGTCCCGCCCGGTGCCACGGATCGACCTCGGCCCGGTTCACGCCCATGCGATTGAGCAGCACCTTGAGGTGATACTGCGGGTGCGTCAGCGCATCACGTTCACCAAAGGGCGGGCCATCAGGCTCAGCCGGAATACCCGCATTGCCCAAGCCGTCCCAGATCTCCTGATCGAGCGACAGGTCCAGGTCCGGCAGGATCACCGCGCCGTTCGGCAGGTCGGCAATCGTCCGCAGCAGCCGCGCCAACGCGGGTGATGCGCTGGTGATCCCGGCCGCAACCACTGGCCAGGCGGGCGGTGCCTCGCGCCAGCGCCGCGCGGCATGATCGAACAGCAGGTTGCGGCGCACCGGTGGATCAACCTCTCCCCGCGCGGCCAGTTCGGCGAGCCAGTGCGCCTGCACCCGGGCAAAGCTGCGAGTCGAATCCTGCCAGTGCTTGGCCAGATCGCCCACGATCCCGGCCACGCGTTCCTGCAACAGGTCGCCCAGCTCAATCCCCTCGATCGCCAAGCGGTCCATCGTGCGGGCAGTGTCAAAGGCCAGCCGCAGCAGTCCGGGGGCCCTGGGTGCATCCTTGCCCAATTCTTCGCGCAGCAGTTCCGCCAGCCGCAGCCAGCGCCGCACCGGATCGGCTGCGGGGGGAACGGCAGCGCCCGCCCCCAATGGATCAAGCAAAGGCCCCAGCGTATCATCCAGATCCAGATCGCCCACCACCGCCATCCGCGGCAGCAGCAGCCCGCCGCCAGACAGGCGCACGAAAGCTTCGGTCACGATCCGCTCAGCACGGCGGCTGGGAAGCAGCAGGGTCAGCCGCGCCAGCCCCAGCTCGGGTTCGGCGTAGCGCGGGATCAGCCCCGCCACCAGCGCATCGGCAAACCCGCGGTGCGTGGCAATCGAATAGACGTGCGGCCCGGCCCGCTCAGCCATCGGCGGCTGCGGTATTGGCCAGCGCGGCCTCGGTCAGCCCGATCGCTTCGGGATAACCGACATCGAACCATTCGCCCTGATGAACCAGCCCAAAGCAGCGCCCGGCCGCTATAGCGCGGTCCCAAAAGACGTTGGTGGAGAAAACCTCTGACGGCGGATCGACGATCATCTGCTTGGACAGCAGCTGCACCCCGGTCCAGTCAGAGCCGCGCGGCCCCTTCGGGCCTTCGCGCGAAAGGCGGCCGTCATCGCCCAGGTCGAAATCACCGATGCCCTTGGTGTTGTTGGCCCGCGCGTGCGGCACGACCAGCATCAGCACGTCCATCTTCGCCGGGTCCCACGCCTCGGCCAGCCGGACCAGCGGATTGGCTCCCTGCCAGGTGAACCAGTTATCGGCA
This sequence comes from Pseudomonadota bacterium, assembly GCA_041169825.1. GTDB lineage: Bacteria > Pseudomonadota > Alphaproteobacteria > Sphingomonadales > Sphingomonadaceae > Novosphingobium. The sequence goes on along the minus strand of JBEEIN010000208.1, from coordinate 433 downwards.
TTGATGCAGAAGAACGGATCATCCGGGATCAGCGGCAGCGCTTGCACCAGCCCGCCGCCCGTATCGCGTAGCAGGTCACGCTCATCGGAAATGGCGATCCGAAACCGCTCTTCGCGCGCCAGATGCGCCTCGATCTGGTCGGGCAGGTAATGGACATTGGCCACTATCCGCCCCACCCCAGCATCGGCCAGCAGGTCCAGCACGTGATCGAGCAGGGTCACCCCGGCGACTTCGACCAGCGGCTTGGGCTTGGTCGCGGTAAGCGGCATCATCCGCGTGCCTTTGCCCGCGGCCATGATCATCGCGGTGCCTGGCAGGTCACTCACGGCTGCCAGCTGCCCCCGCCGCTCTGCCGCAGTTCGGCCGGAACATTGGCATCAAACCAGCGCGCGACCGGGGCCAGCGCCGGATGGGCGAGGTCACGCTCGAGCAA
>JBEEIN010000207.1:0-2964 GCA_041169825.1 Pseudomonadota bacterium | reverse complement strand
GCGCCAGGCATATCGCCGCCGCAGCGTTCCTGCAGCGTTGCCACAACTTCATCGGCCGATGTCAGGACATCGTTCCCGTCGCACGAAGCGCGGGCCAGAAAGGCGCCGCCGGTGGTCATGGCTTAGCGGCCCGACCCCACGAAGGACTGCGCCAGCAGGGCGGCCGCGCGATCGGCACCAAGGGCACTGAACCCTTCTGGCAGGCTGATATCGGGATGGATCGCGAGGAACTGCTCCTCGACCCCCTCAGGGCGCATCCCCGAAGCACGAAGCGCCAGAGCCAGGCGGGCCAACTGACCCTCATGCGCTGCTAGCGCGGTGACGTCACGGTCTTGCCCGGCACCGAGCGAAACGGCAGTCAGGAACAGGCCGACCCCGGCGTGGCCAATGGCCAGGGCAGCTGTCGCGCCCCCGCCCATGCCAATAACCAGTCGCGACATTAGGCCCAGCCGGCTCCGTCCCTCGTCAAAGCCGCCTCGCAGCTTGGCTTCGGCCTTGACCAGCACGTCACCCTCAGCCTCGACTGAACGAAGCACAAGCAGGACGCCGTGGAACAGGTCGGCCGGAAGGTCGCCGAGCGGCAACTGCATTCGGCGTTGGGACTGGATGAACCGCGCCTGGGCAGTCAGCAAGGTCATGGCACTGGCAGCAGTCGCGCTATCCGGCGATGCAATCAGGGCCTGAAGCAATGGTGAGAGCACCGGATCCAGCGCAATCCGGGCCTGCAGGCGTTCGGCCAGCTGGAACTCCAGGGCCAGGGCATGAACATGGCTAAGCAGGGCCGCCTGTTCGACCAGTGCGGAAACCACGTGCGCAATTGTTTCCACAGCGTGCTCACGGCGCGCAAGACCCTGCGCGTCCTCGACCGCATCGAGCACCTGCCGGGCAATGTGATCGATCATCCCGCGAACCCGGGCGACAATCTCGTCGTTGAACAGCGATTGATCGTCGTTGGCCAGCAAGTGCCGCAAAATCGGCGCAATTGTGCCAATCACGGCGTCGCCTTGCGCAAGTTCTTGGCGCAGTATGTCATCGACGCTGGGTTCGATGCGAACCGGTGTAAACATCTCGCTCATCCGGCAGGCAATAACGCGGGTTTGGTTAAGATGGTGTTAGCCGACTAGCCGCTTGAGGCCACAGGATTCCACAGGCTGCCAGTAAAAGCGCAAGTCCGTAAACCACCGGAACCACCAACCCGGCCAACACTGCCAGGCCGATGATCAGCGCCAGCAAAGCCCGGTCTTCGAGCCAGAATGTCCAACGCTCTGGCGCCACGCGCGGGACAATCCGCAACATGGCCATCAGCATGAGCGGCGCAAAAAAGCGCTCAAGACCGTCCGACAGCAGATCCGCCGGCAGTGACCAACCAATCAAGCCGACCAGCACAGCGTCGGTGGCCCAATCGAACAGACCGTGCCAGTTCCTTTCGCGACCGGGCGGGACGACGCGATCCGCTTCGATCCGTTTCAGCACCACGCTGGATTCCCCCAGCAACCATGCCAAGGCCGCCACCGCCAGGGCTAGTCCCGGCCAGCCAAGCCAGCCCATCCCCAGGGCCAGAGCCAGCATCACAACGCCTGCCCAATTAACCACGCGCGATCCGCTGCCGGCGTGGAGCAGCGCCGAACCGAAACTGCGGACCAGCAGGCGCGCCAGACCCCGCGTCGGATTGAACGGTCGGACGTGGCGGATCCGGCGGCGGATCCACAGTGGCTCAAGCGCGTGAGCCTGTTCCTCGCTGTCCAGCAGGGTCCAGAACCCGTCGCCCTGCCCCGCAGGCGGCAGCGGGCGCATGGCCACCCCGGCCTGCAGCGCAATGCGCAACAGCGCCGAAAAGGCATCACAATCGTGCGGCAAATCCGCCAGTCGTTCGACCAATCGTCCCGGAATGCGCAGCGCACCGCCGCTCGCCAGGGTCGGATCGATCCGCTCAAATCCCGCCTCCACGCCGCTTTCCGCGGGCTGGACCAGCACGGCGGCACCGGGTTCGAGCAAGGCAACGGCGTCGCTGACCGAGGCGAACAAGCCGTCTGCCAATGCGATCACCTCGTCGGTTGCGGTTACCTGCCCAAGCAGGCCGTGCGGACCTGGGATCAGCTGGAAACGCGCACCGGCCCGCTCTGCCTCATGCTGGAGTGCCGCAATCTCGGGCGTCATCCGGCTGGCAAGGCAGAAAATCCGCTCGCAGCCCATCGAAAGCACCAGCACAAGCTGTTCCAGCGCCACCGAAACACCGCCCACGCGCAAGGCACCGCGCGGAGCGGTGCCACTTTCGAGCATGGAGATGAGCGCGACGCGCAGTGCGGCCTCCGCAGTGATCGAGTTGAAGGAAGAGCCACAAGACTAGTGACTCAAACGCCGCGACACAAGCCGCGCGCCCCACGATCAAGCAGCGTAGTCGTCGAGAAAGGCCCGGATCCGGCGTACCGCCAAGGGGTCACCGGGAGCTGAATCGAGGGCCTGTTCGGCCAGATCGATCAGCGGGTCAGCATGAAAGCTGGCAGCCAAACCTTTGATCCGCATCGCCGTAATCTGCCAGTTACCGTCACAGCGGGCCCGGCCAAGTAGATCGACCTGCCGTGCCAGGCTATCGACAAAAGCCTGGCGAAGTTCTGCAAATAACGCCGCATCCTCGCCCGCGGCGGCCGAAAGCGTGGCATCAAGGGAACCGATTTCGTAGGCCATAAGGCTGGCTTTGGCAGCAAAGGGTTAAAGTGGGGTTTATGATCGGCGATCACGTGGTATTACGTTAACGATGACCAGGGGATCACGCATCGTTGCGATCGACGCAGGCACGCCAGAGAGCGATCCTGTCCATGAGGATTTGGCTGCGGAAATCGCACTAGATGATGCTTGGGTCGAAAGTCCTGCCGAGGAGGAGTTTCTCGTCCCTGCACCGCGGCGTTCATGGCGGGCCATTGCGGGTCTTGTAACGGCCATTGTCGCGATTGGGGCTTGGACTGC
>JBEEIN010000206.1:0-2716 GCA_041169825.1 Pseudomonadota bacterium | reverse complement strand
GGGGAACCGGCCGATCGCGATCGCCTGTCCATCGGGTTTGGTGGCACCTGGGCCGCGCGCGAGGGCCAGCCGCTGGCCGACTATGACGAGGCCCCGGTTGCCGCGCACCTTAAGGGGCAGGACATCACCATCGAGGTCGACCTGGGCCTCGGCGAAGGCCAGGCGACCGTCTGGACCTGCGACCTGACCCACGGCTATATCTCGATCAACGCGGATTATCGCTCATGACCCAAGCTCTTGATGCCGCCGTTCTCGCCGTCATCAAGGACGCTTCGGCCCGTGCGGTCATGCCGCGATACCAGCAGCTTGAAGCGCATGAAGTGATCGACAAGTCGGTCGGCGAACTGGTCACGGTGGCCGACCGCGAGGCCGAAGTGATCCTGGCTGACGGCCTGGCCAAGCTGCTGCCCGAAGCCGCTATCGTGGGTGAGGAAGCTTGCGAGGCCGAGCCCGCGCTGATGGACCGGCTGGGCGATGCGTTGTGCTGGATCATCGATCCCATTGACGGGACCAACAATTTTGCCAGCGGCAAGCCGCCCTTCGGGATCATGGTCGCCCTGGCCGAAGCCGGAGAAACGATTGGCGGCTGGATATATGATCCCTTGCGTGGCCGGTTCTGCACCGCGCACAAGGGCCATGGCGCCTTCGTCGATGGTGAGCGGATTTCGGCCTGCCCCAGCGGCCAAACCCCGCCGATTGCGGCGATTTCACTGGTCTTTGCCGATCCCGCCCGGCGCGAGGCACTAAAGACGCATATCGCCCCACATTACACGCTGGTTGATATCCCGCGCTGCGCGGCAGAGCAGTATCCCCGCATCGCGCTCGGCGAAAACGACATCACGATCTTTGAACGCACCCTGGCCTGGGATCATGCCGCCGGGGTGCTGCTGGTCAACGAAGCGGGCGGCAAGGTCGCACGGCCCGATGGCCAACCCTATCGGGTGAACGAGCACCTGCGCCCGAGCCTGATCGGCGCAGCCAGCCCGGCCCTGTGGGACGAACTGGCGACGCGGATGCAGGCGCTTTAGAGGACGCTTTCCAGCCAGCCCTTGAGCTGGCCCTTGGGCGCCGCACCGAGCTTCTGGGCGACTGGCTGGCCATCCTTGAACAGGATCATCAACGGGATCGACTGCACGCCGAACTGAGCGGAGACGTCGGTGTTTTCCATGATGTCGACCTTGGCGATGGTCACCTGATCGGCCAGTTCCTCGCTGATTTCTTCCAGCGCCGGGGCGATCATCTTGCACGGACCGCACCAATCTGCCCAGAAATCGACCAGCACGGGCTTGTCGGACTGCAGCACATCGGCGGCGAAGCTGGCATCGGTAACGGCTTTGGTGGCCATGGGGAATCTCCTGAATGGGTTGCTGGTTTATCTAGGGTGACAGCTTCGCTTCGGCAATCGCTGCGGTTCAAAAGCTTTCCTCACCGCCCCGCAATGCCTGCTTGTGCACCGCCAGCAGATCATCGGGCAGCGCGATCAGGCGCGGGGTCTGGGTATAGAGCAAGGCCGCCTCGATCCGGCGGCCGGGATAGGCGACCTCCAGCGCAGCGGCATAGGCCGCCATCTGCCGCAGGATCGCCACGGGTACGGCATCAAGACTTTCCGGCGGACGCCGCGCGGTCTTGAAATCGATCAGACGGATCCGGTCTGGCAGCAGCACCATCCGGTCAATCGTGCCGACCACGACCTGCCCGCCGACCGTCGCCGCAATCGACACTTCGGCCAGCGCGCCCGGCGCGAACAGGTCAGCCCAGGCCTGCTCGGCCAGGACCGCGAGCGCGGAGGCGACCATCTCCGCGCGGTCCGGCGCGGAAAAATCGCTGGCATTGCGCGCCAGCCAGGCCTCGGCCGCAGCCTTGCGCTCTGCTGGGGGCAACTCCGGCAAACGTTCTAGCAGCCTGTGGAGCAGCACGCCGCGCGCCGCGGCCTGCCCTGCCCCGGGCGGGAACGGCGGGTCGGTCGCCAGGTCCTCGCCCAGCGATGACGGTGCCAGCGGACGCGGCGGGCGTGGTTCGGGGGCGACGGGTCGCTCCAGCCAGACCGGCAACAGCGGCAGTTCGCCACCGGCCCCGGACTTGGCAGGAACGGCAACCTGCGGTGCGGCGCCATAGGTCATGATATGACCCCAACGCAGGTCTTCCAGCTTGTCAGCCTCGTCAAACAGCGCAGCCAGCCGGGCGTACCAGCTATCCTCATGCGGCGCGGTTTCCTTGGACGTCAGCGCCCCGCCGATGAACAGGGCTTCCTCGGCCCGCGTCATCGCCACGTAGAGCAGCCGCCAGTGCTCCTCCATCTCAGCCTTGGCATTGGCCGCGACCACTGCATCAATCCTGCCCACCTGTTCGGCCTTGGTCAGCGTGGGCAGCGGGATCACCTTGCCACTCAGCCCATCTTCCAGCTCGACCGGGCTGCCCCGCCCGCGCGTGGGATTGTCTGCCGCATCGGCCAGGATCACGATCGGCGCCTGCAAGCCCTTTGAGCCGTGGACCGTCATCACCCGCACTTCGTCGCGGCTCTTCCCCGCCTCACGCTTCAGCTCGCTGGTTCCGGCATCGAACCAGCGGATGAACCCGGTCAGGCTGGGAACCTCGTTGGCGGCATAGGCCCCGGCGGCGTTGAGCAGTTCGTCGATCGGATCGTTGGCCTCGGTCCCCAGCCGCGCGACGAGCCGCTTGCGGCCCTGCCACGGCCCGGTCAGGATCCAATGCAACA
>JBEEIN010000205.1:0-8023 GCA_041169825.1 Pseudomonadota bacterium | reverse complement strand
GCGCTCTGCAAGCTGGCGGCGTCCGAGCGGCGGGCGGTCCGTGGCGGGCGGCGGCGGGCTCGCCGCCTCCCACAGTGCGTGGAGCACGTGCCACAGCTTGCGTGCGCCGGACGTATGGATGCGGTGATCCCAGGCGTGTTCACCCGCCGCATCGACGGCGCGGGCAATGTCGCCATAGATCCCGGCCGCCGCCAGCACGGCCCAGCGCTGGCGAAAGCCCAGGCGCCCTGCACCGATCCGGGCCGAAGCCTCGTAAGTCTCGGCCATCGCGCACATCCGGTGGACCAGCGCGGTCAGCGGGCGACGGTAATGGGGCTTCATTTGCTCACCGGGCGGAATATCCGCCTCCACCAGCCATTCGAGCGGCAGATAGCAGCGATCGGCGGCGTCATCCTCGTCCAGATCGCGGGCGATGTTGGCAAGCTGGAAGGCGAGGCCCAGGTCACAGGCGCGGTCCAGCGTGTCCTCGTCATCGGGGGCAACGCCCATGACCACGGCCATCATCACGCCCACGGCCCCGGCGACATGGAAACAGTATTGCAGCAGGTCCGCTTCGCTGCGCGGTCGCCAGTCAGCGGCATCGAGCGCGAAACCGGCGATCACGTCATCGGCCATGGCCGCGGTGATCCCGCATTCGCGCGCGACCAGGCCAAAGGCATCAAACGATGGGTCGCCCGTCGGCGCGCCAGCCAGGGCCTTGGCGGTCAGCTTCCGGATCGTGGCCAGGCGCGCTTCGGCCCCAGCCTGTTCGCCCAGGGTTCCGCCATGGTCCTGGTTATCGGCCAGGTCATCGCAGCGGCGGCACCAGGCATAGAGCAGCCAGACCCGCTCGCGGGTCGGGCGATCGAACAGGCGGCTGGCCATGGCAAAGCTTTTCGATCCGCGCATGATCGATTGGCGGGCATGGGCGAGGAGCTGGGCGCGGTGCATTAGAGCCCCCTCTTCTTCAGAGGAGGGGGTTGGGGGTGGTGGCGGACAGGCACCACCCCGCTGCGACTAGGGTCAGCTCCGCCGACCCAAGTCTTACTGCCCCTCCTCTGAAGAGGAGGGGGGGCTGGGGCCAGCGGATCACAAATCGCTCGTCTTCATCGCAAAGATCGGGGTGTGCGGCTCGTGCGCGGCCATGCGGGTCAGCAGCAGGTCCAGTTCCGGCTCGGCGATGATGATCCCGGCGTGGGCTGGACGGATGAAGCCGACCGCGATCATGTGGTGGTTGAAGGCCAGCAACTGATCATAGAACCCATAGGCGTTGAGCAGACCAACCGGCTTGGCGTGATAGCCCAGCTGTGCCCAGGACACCGCCTCCCACAGCTCATCCATTGTGCCGACCCCGCCGGGGATGGTCAGGAAGCCATCGGACAGGTTGGTGAAGGTCAGCTTGCGTTCGTGCATGCCGGATACGACGTGCAGCTCGGTGCAGCCGCGATGGGCCACTTCGGAATTGACCAGGGCTTCGGGGATCACGCCGATCACTTCGCCGCCGGCTTCGAGGGCGCTGTCGGCTACCGCGCCCATCAGGCCGAGTTTGCCGCCGCCATAGACCACGCCGATCCCGCGTTCGGCGAGGGTACGGCCGACTTCGCGGGCCATTTCAATATAGCGCGGATCTTCGGGCGTGGCTGATCCGCAATAGACCGCGATCCGCTTCACTGCAGGTCCTCCACCATCAGCCGGGCGGTGGCCTTGGCGCTGCCGACCACGCCGGGGATGCCCGCGCCCGGGTGGGTGCCGGCGCCGACCAGGTAGAAGTTCTTCACCTTGTCATCGCGGTTGTGGCCGCGGAACCAGGCGCTCTGCGTCAGAATCGGCTCAAGGCTGAAGGCGCTGCCGAGATAGGCGTTAAGGTCCAGCGCGAAATCGCGCGGGGCATAGTGGAACTTGGTCACGATCCGGTCATGAATATCGGGGATCAGGCGACGACCAACTTCGTCCAGCACCCGCTTTTCGAGCATAGGACCAACGGTTTCCCAGTCGATCGGCAGCTTGCCCTGGTTGGCGACCGGGATCAGCGCATAGAAGGTGCTCTTCCCCGGCGGCGCGACCGAGGGATCGGTGACCGAGGGGTGGTGGAGGTAGATTGAAAAGTCCTGCGGCAGGACCCCGTGCTGGTAGATATCATCCAGCAGGCCTTTGTAGCGCGGCCCGAACAGGATCATGTGGTGCGGGATACCCGGCCAGGTGCCTTCCAGCCCGAAGTGGACCACGAACAGGCTGGGCGAGAACCGCTTGCGCGCCAGGCTACGCGCCATCTGCGGGCCGCGCGGGCTTTCCGACAGCAGGTCGCGATAGGAATGCATGATATCGGCGTTGCTGGCGACGGCATCGAACCGCTCGGTCCAGCCGGACTGGCATTCCACCTCGGTCGCGCGGTTGCCCAGGGTGTGCACCTGGACCACCGGATCGTGCAGCCGCAGCGTGCCACCCAGCCGTTCGAAGTGCTTGACCATCCCGGCGATCAACTGGTTGGTGCCGCCCTTGGCCCACCACACGCCGCCATCCTTTTCCAGCTTGTGGATCAGGGCATAGATCGAACTGGTGGTCATCGGGTTGCCGCCCACCAGCAGGGTGTGGAACGACAGCGCCTCGCGCAGTTTCTCGCTTTTGATGAAGCTGGAAACCATCGAATAGACCGAGCGCCAGGCCTGATACTTGGCCAGCGCCGGGGCGGCTTTGATCATGCTGGCGAAGTCAAGGAACGGCACGTGGCCCAGCTTGACATAGCCTTCCTCGAACACCCCTGCGGAGTATTGCAGGAATTCCTCGTAACCGGCCAGGTCACCCGGGGCGACGCGGGAAATCTCGCGCGCCAGGCCGGCCGCATCGTTTGAATAGTCGAAGTTGGTGCCGTCGGGCCAGTTAAGCCGGTAGAACGGCATGACCGGCATCAGCGTCACATCATTGGCGATGTCGTGGCTGGTCAGCGCCCACAATTCCTGCAAACAGGCCGGATCGGTGATTACGGTCGGCCCAGCATCAAACGTGAAGCCGTCCTTCTGCCAGTGATAGCCGCGCCCGCCGGGCTTGTCGCGGGCTTCGACCACCACGGTCTCGATCCCCGCCGATTGCAGGCGGATGGCAAGCGCGAGGCCGCCAAAACCGGCGCCAATCACGCAGGCGCGCTTGCCGGTGGGCACGGGCAGGGTTGGGGTTGCGGGGGCTAGATCTGTCATTGTCATGCTCTTTCGGCCATCGGCGCGCCTGACGCAAGCAAGGCGCCCATTGCCCCCAGCACCGGCACGGGGGGCTTGCCCACCAGCACCCGCGCCTTGTCGGCAAAGGTGGAACGCGCGGCATAGAACCGCGCGATGCTGGGTTCCGGCAGGCGATAAAAACGTTCGAAGATGCGATAGCGCTGATCGGGATCGCCGGCACCGAACAGCATGGCGCCCAGCCGGCGATAAAAGCCGGTGGCGGACCAGTGTCGGGTGGCGGCATCGTCAAGCCGGGCGGCCAGCTGCTCGCCCGGCAGATCTGCCTCGCGCGCGATCAGCTGCGCTGTGGCGACGGCCTGCGGCAGGGTATAGCTGGTCAGCGGATGGATAAAGCCGGCTCGCGCCCCGGCGCGGGCGACCCCGGGCCGGCGCAACGATTGCTGCCATGCGCTGAAATCCCCGCCGGTCACGACCGGCAGAACCCCGGTCTCATGCCCCAGCAATTCGCCGCACCAGTCGTGCTGGTTGCAATAGGCATCGATCCGGCTCGACAGCGCGCGGCGGTCCAGTTCCGGGCTATCGGCGTAATAGGTATCTTCGATGAACAGCTCGTCATGGGCCAGCGGCAGGACATAGACGAAGCGATAGGCACCGTGCTGGGCCAGGCAGGCATCCATGATCACCGGGCGGGTCAGCCCGTGCGGCCGATCGGTGCGCAGGTGCCGCCCCATGAACACCTGCCAGCCGCCCTGCAGATGATGGCTTGGTTCGAACCCGCGGCAGTCGATCACGGTCCGCGCGGCAATGCGGTCGCCATTGGCCAGGTACACCCCGGCGCCGTCGAGGGCCGTGACCGCGGCGTTGCAGCGGATGGCGCCGGGCGGCAGCTCGCGGGAGAGCGCCGCCGCGAAGTCCGCTGAACCCAGCGAGCGATAGGGTGTCGTCAGCCTGCGGCGATGGGCCGGGAAGGCGACATCATAGCCTTCGTCCCAGCGCGTGACGCGCATGTCTGAAAGCAGGTCCGCCCCGGCCGCGTCGAGATCGCTGGCAAACCAGGACCAGCGGTGATTGCCGCCCAAGGTTGGACCCGCTTCGAGCAGCACGATGTCCAGCTCTGGCCGGGCGCGCCGCAGGGCAAGCGCGATCAGCCCGCCCGACAGTCCCCCGCCGGCAATGGCAATATCGTGGCGCTGACCGGTCATGGCCGCGCTTGTAGCGGCCCGGCACCGGGGTGCAACCGGCCTTTAGGCGTACTTGGTGCCCTTGGCGCGTTCCAGCGCCTCGACGATCAACTGCTTGGCCTTTTCAACATCGCCCCAGCCCTTGATCTCAACCCACTTGCCGGGTTCCAGATCCTTATAGTGCTGGAAGAAATGCTCGATCTGCTGGGTCACGATCGGCGGCAGGTCATCGTGACCGGCCACTTCGCGGTAATAGGGAAAGGTTGCATCCACCGGCACGCAAACCAGCTTCTCGTCACCGCCCTTGTCGTCCTCCATCAGCAACACGCCAACCGGGCGTACCTTGATCACTGCGCCGGCCATGATTGGCGAACGGCTGATCACCAGAGCGTCAAGCGGGTCGCCATCTTCACCCAGGGTATGCGGGATGAAGCCATAGTTGGCCGGATAGCGCATTGGCGTATGCAGGATCCGGTCCACAAACAGGGCGCCGCTGGCCTTGTCGAACTCGTACTTCACGGGTTCGCCGCCAATTGGCACTTCGATCAGGACGTTGACTTCGTGGGGCGGATTGTCGCCGGCGGGAATAAGGTCGATACGCATGGCCGCGCCCTTAGACGGGGCCTTGCTGCACTGCAACAGGGCGCAGCGCCCGAATGCCCCGAAAATCAGCCGAGCGCGTTGATGGTAAAGGCGATCACGCCGATGTTGAACACGAACGAGGCCAGGCTTTGCACCAGGACAAGCCGCCGGACCGAGGGGGCAGTGATCGCCACGTCCGATGTCTGGAAGGTCATGCCAAGGGTAAAGGCGAAATAGGCGAAGTCGCTGTAATCCGGGTTGCGGGTGCCGGGAAACTCGATCCCGCCGCGATGCTCCCCGGCCTCGCCGCTGCCGAAATAGAAGACATGGGCATAGTGCAGGGCATAGACCGAATTGGCGAAGAGCCAGGCCAGCACCAGAGTCGCGAGCAGCTTGATCATTGCCATGTGATCACCGCCCCGGGCCGCAGCCAATTCGCCCGAGATGGCCGCCATCACGACCAGTGCCAGCAAGGTCGAAATCACCACGATCAGGGTGCGGTTGGCATCATTCTCATCCGCGTGGCGCCGCATATCGGCGACCGGGAAGCGACGCAGCAAGGGCAGCAGCGAAAGCAGGAACAGCGCCGCCGCCAGATCAAAGCCCATGGCGAGCGCATCCTGCCACGATGCCGCGCAATCGAGCCAGCGCCACAGCCCGGCCCCCAGCGGCAGGATCAGCGCAAAAGCGATAAAGCGGGGCGGGGCCAGCCGGTTGCCAAGGGTTCGGGCTGGCCCTGCCACCTTACTTGCCCTTGCCCTCGGCGCGCTTGGCCGTCAGCAGCAGGTCGAGCCCGGTTGGCGCCTTGCCGGCGGCAACGCGTTCCAACCAGGGCCAGCGCAGCCCGCCCTTGTAATCGATGGCATAGGTGATGAACCGGTCGCCGCGCTTGGTCAGCAGTTCCAGCGGAGCGCCGGTCTTGGCCGCGGTGATCGCCTTTTTGAGCTCATCCTGCGAATAGCCGATGCCGTTCACCGCCAGGATCGTCGCCCCCGAAACAATCCCGGCCTTGAACGCCGGGCCATCCCATTGGGTGGCCGTGACCTTGGCATCCTTGTCGATTACCAGCCCGATCGAATTGGTCAGGTTGAGCGACTTCGCGTCGGTCATCACCGCTTTCATGTAAGGATTGGGTTCTTCCTTCCAGACCAGCTGATAGCCGCCCAGTTCGATCCCCTTGATCGGCGCCGGCTGGCCGGGGGTGTTGATCCGCTGGTCGATCAGCTTGGCCCAGTCATAAGGATAGACCTGACCCAGCTTGGTGACGATCTCGTCCACTTCAAAGGCGATCTGGCCGTAATCGCCATCGCGCATGCCGAAGAACAGCTTCGCGAAATCGTCGATCGATTTCTTCCCGCCCGTGCCCTGGCGGATGATCTGATCGATCTCCAGCCAGGTCAGCGCGCCCTCGGTGTAATAGTCCTCGTTGCGCGAAAGGCTGGAGAACGGCTTGGGCTTGCGCGCGGCGAAGACCGGATCGCTGCCGGTATCCTCGACCGAACGCCAGCGGCGTCCGGGCTGCTCGGCAAAGTTTCCGGCCCAGCTGGCCAGCATGCCCAGCACGGTGTCCTTGGCCTGCAAGCCCGAACGGGCCGCCAGGACGAGGCCCCAGAACTGATCCTGCCCTTCATAGGTCCACAGCATGTCGCCCTGCATCGGCTGGCGATAGTCTGGGGTCCACAGCCGCGCCGGGCGGCGGAACTTGCCCGACCAGGAATGCGAAAACTCGTGCGGCAGCAGGTTGCGATCGAAATCGTACTTGTCCCACTCGGTAAAGGCGCCAGGTTCCAGCTGGTTCTCGCTTGAACGGTGGTGCTCTAGCCCGATCCCGCCCATCCGGTCGGTCAGGGCCAGCAGGAATTCATAGCGATCGAAGTGGTTGGCGCCGAAGGCCAGCCGCGCCTCGGTTACCAGGTTGCGGTGCAGGTCGATCTGTTCGGGCTTGGCTGCCAACTGCTCGGGCTTGTCGGCCACGACATTGAGCGTGACGTTCTGCCCCAGGTCCCACTTCGCAAAATGCTTGCCGGCGAACAGCGGCGAGTCGACCAGGATCTCGTAACTCGTCTCGTCCCATGACCAGCGATCGCCTTCGTGCTTCACGCCGTCCAGCGCGCCGGCCACGGTCCACCCGGCGGGCACGGTGACGCTGGGCTTGACCCTGATCTGCCGAACATAGTGCCCGGCGGGATAGAGGCTCATCTTTTCCCACTGCAGGTTCAGCATTTCCTGCGTCATGGTGATCCGGCCCTCGCTCGACTGCAGCGGGCTCGTGTGGATGAACCGGGCCACCACGTCCTTGGTCCCGGCCGGAATGTCGATGTGGAAGGCGTTCACTTCCACCGGATCGCGCTTCCAGCGCAGCAACTGGCCATTGGCGGTGAAGGTCACGTCAACCAGTTCGGCCAAGGGTCCGCGCGGGCCGTGGTTCCCCGGCAGCCATTGCGGGAACAACAGGGTCAGGCGCTGTGTGTCGGGCGCGACCGGCACGGTCTGGGTCACACGATAGACGCCGCGCAGGGTATCGGTCGCGTCGATGTCGAGCGTCATGGTCCCGCCCGGATAGGGCGTGTCGGCGGCATCGGGCACTTGCTGCGAAAGTGGCACGGCGGTCGGGGCCGAGAGCGGGGCAGACAGGGCCGGGGCGGCAAGCGCGAGCCCCAAATTGGCGATAAAGGTAGCAGTGTGACGCTTCATGGCGCGGTTCTTGGCGGCATGCGTGCCAAGCTGCAAGATTCGCCTGCGCTCTTTTCGACCAGCGTCGTTCTCGCTAGGGGCGGAGTATGAGCACACCACAGGCAATTCGCGGTACCCAGGATATCTTCGGCGCAGAGGCCGAGGCTTTCGCCCACGTGGTCGAAACCTTTGAACGGATCCGCAAGCTCTACCGCTTTCGCCGGGTGGAAATGCCGGTCTTCGAAAAGACCGAGGTGTTCAGCCGTTCGATTGGCGAGACCACCGATGTCGTTTCCAAGGAAATGTATTCGTTTGAGGATCGCGGCGGGGATTCGCTGACCCTGCGCCCAGAATTCACCGCCGGGATCTGCCGCGCCTATCTCAGCAACGGCTGGCAGCAATATGCCCCGGTCAAGCTGGCCACCCACGGCCCGC
>JBEEIN010000204.1:0-3578 GCA_041169825.1 Pseudomonadota bacterium | reverse complement strand
CGGCAAAATCGTCGCGCGTGGGGTTGGCTGCAGAAGCCATATGTACAGTTTCCTGTCTATCGATGTTTCCGGCCAAGCGGTTGTATCCGCTGGTCTTTTCTCCGCCGCAGCACCATTGCTTTGGCGGGCCAAAAGGGGCCGATCGCCACGGGGGCCGAATGCCGTCCGTGACATCCGTCAAGGCCGAAGCCTTTCGGGACCGGCGGCGCTTAGGCGGACGGGTCTGCTAAAGCAAGGATTTTGCGACCAATCGCGGGATCAGATCGCCGGCTTGTAGCCCGATTTTTTCAGGGTCACGATATAGGCGGAAAGATCGCGCACCTGGCTGCGTTCGATCCTGAACTGCATCGCATCGGGATAATTGTGCGCATCGCGCAGATACTGGCGCAGCGTGGCGCTGGTCAGCCCGTCGCGGTTGGCGATATCCTCAAACGCCGGGCTTTCCGGGTTGGGCGAGGTGCCATTGGCGTTAACAGCATGGCAAGCGGCGCAACGTGCTTCGGCCAAGCCGCGGCCACGCTCGATTTCGGCCAGGCGGCGTTCCTGCACCGTCACGGGTTGGCTGAAGGCGACGGAAGCAGCCGCAAGCGACGCAAGGGCAACGAAGATCAAGCGGGACATGGCGCAGACTAACACCCGGGTCATGACCAAGGCAATCGGCTTGCGGCAATCGCCTGCACACAATCTGCACCGCATGGCCACGTGCAAAGTCGGTCTGGCAGTGGTAAAGATGGGGCAATGTTTGGGGAGATGGGCCATGACCACTGAAACTGCCGACAAGCCAGGTTTGGGCGGACTAGCCCGCACTCTGCTGTGGGGCGGGATTGCAACCCTGCTTGCCCTGCCAGCCATTGCGATGCTGTTCACCACCCAGGTCAATTGGGGGTCTGAGGACTTTGCCGCTGCGGCATTCTTGTTGGTTGGAGCAGGCCTGGCGTTGGAGGTTTCGGCCAAGGTGCTGACCAGTCCAGCCAAGCGGGTGCTGGCTGCGCTGGCCATCGTGGCGGGATTGCTGCTGGTTTGGGCCGAACTGGCGGTCGGTATCTTCGACTAACGCTTAGCCTCTGCAATCGCGATCGCGGCCGCAATCGCCGCCTCGCGCCCGAGATCGCTGGTATCGAGCAGCACGGCATCCGGCGCGGCCACCAATGGGGCCTCTGCGCGGTTGCGATCCCGTTCATCGCGCGCTTCCAGGTCGGCGGCGATGTCAGCCAGCGCCACCGCGCGACCCTGCTGCTGCATTTCCTTGAACCGGCGCTCGGCTCGGGCCGGGACCGAGGCGACGACGAACAACTTTACCTGTGCCTGAGGCGCAATCACCGTGCCGATATCGCGGCCATCAAGGACGGCGCCACCGGGCTGGGCGGCAAACGAGCGCTGGCGTTCGTAAAGCGCCTTGCGGACAGCGGGGTGGACTGAAACGCGGCTGGCCAGGCCGCCGGTGGCCTCGCTGCGCAGTTCGGGGTCCTCCAGCAGGCTCTCGGCAAAGGAGCAGGCGGCCAGAGCATCGTCGGGATCGTCAGGGTTCCCGCCGTTCAGGGCCACCTGGCGGCCAACCGCGCGATAGAGCAGTCCTGTGTCGAGGTGCGGCAGACCAAAATGCGCGGCGAGTGCCTTCGCTATCGTTCCCTTGCCCGATGCCGTGGGGCCGTCGACCGCAATGATCACTGCGAAAGCCCGTCCAATAGCGCCTCGAACACCGGGAAGCTGGTGGCGATCGGGCGGGTATCGTCCACTTCGACACCATCGCGGCTGGCGAGCCCGGCTATGGCCATCGACATGGCAATGCGGTGATCAAGGTGGGTCTTGGTTCGCGAATTGCTGGTGCCGCGCAGCGGTTCGCCGCCGCTCCCCTCGATCGTCAGGCCGTCCGCAGTTTCAGTAACCCGGGCCCCGGCACCGGCCAGCGCGGCGGCCATAACCGCGATGCGATCGCTTTCCTTCACCCGCAGTTCCTCAAGGCCGGTCGTCACTGTGATCCCTTCGGCCAGGGACGCAGCGACAAACAGGGCAGGGAACTCATCGATCATGCTCGGGGCAATCGCGGGATCAACTGCAATACCCTTCAGCGCGGAATAGCGCACCACGAGGTCGGCAACCGGCTCGCCACCCACTTCGCGACGGTTCACTTCCTCGATCTGTCCGCCCATTTGGCGCAGCACTTCAACAATCCCGGCGCGGGTGGGGTTAAGGCCGACGTTCTGGATGGTCAGCTCGCTGCCCGGCACGATCAAGGCCGCAACGATGAAGAAGGCGGCGGAGGATGGGTCACCGGGCACTTCAATGGTCTGCGGCTTCAATTCAGCTTCACCCACCAGGCGAATCACCCGGGTGCCATCGCCCTCAACCTCGACCGAAAGGTCCGCACCGAAGCCGCGCAGCATCCGTTCGGAATGGTCGCGCGTCGGTACGGGTTCGATCACCGTGGTGATCCCCGGTGTGTTCAGCCCCGCCAGCAGCACGGCGCTTTTCACCTGCGCACTGGCCACCGGCAGGCGGTAAGAAATCGGCACGGCTGGCATTGCGCCACGCACGGTTAGCGGCAGCCGGCCGCCTTCGGATGCGTCAAACGCCGCACCCATCTGGCTCAGCGGCTCGATCACCCGCCCCATCGGTCGCTTTGACAGGCTGGCATCGCCAATGAACTGCGCGAAGATTGGATGACTGGCGACCAGCCCCATCAGCAGCCGCGTGGAAGTGCCGGAATTGCCCATGTCCAGTGGCGCCTGCGGCTGCAACAGCGCGCCCACGCCCACGCCGTGGACCGACCATTCGCCATCGCCGATCCGTTCGACCGAGGCTCCCATCGCCCGCATCGCGGCGGCGGTGGAGAGTACGTCTTCGCCCTCGAGCAGACCGGTTACCCGGGTTTCGCCCACTGCCAGCGCGCCCAGCATGATCGAGCGATGGCTGATCGATTTGTCGCCGGGAACGCGGATCGTGCCCCGCAGCGGGCCAGAGGGCATGAAGCGTCGGGGCTTCATCGCGGCAGGATCAGCGTTGGACACGTCAGCACTTTCACGGGTAGAGCAGCAATTGCGCGCGGCTTTTGACAGCGGGCGCGGGCTATGGCAAGGCGCGCGCCGCGCTGGGACAGGCGCAAGCCGTCTCCAATACGTATTAAGAGTTTCCAGCCCGTCGCACTGGCGAAGGGCAGCATCGAGGAATTGACATGGTCAAGGCTGAATGGGGCGCCAAGCACGGCTGCCCGAAGTGCGGCACCCGCTTTTACGATCTGGGCAAGGATGACCCGATCACCTGCATCGAATGCGGCTATGCTTGGCATGCCGATCCGGTGCTGAAGTCGAAGCAGCCGATTCCTTATGAGGAAGTCCAGAAGGCCAAGGTTGAAGAGGTCGAGGATGTCGATCTGGCCGATCCGGATCTGGATATCGACGAAGACGGTGATTCGCCGGACAACGATGTCGATCTGGGTGGCGATGACGATCTTGGCGTGGGCGTTGGCGACGACGACGGCGACGAGAATTAATCTCGCAAATATCCCTCTTGCCAAGAGCGGGAGCCGCCACTAGAGGGGCGGCCTCGCTCGACAGGTCGGGCGGGAATGGTGGGCCTCC
>JBEEIN010000203.1:0-9464 GCA_041169825.1 Pseudomonadota bacterium | reverse complement strand
GCTCCAAGTCGATCACCACCCCGTCCTCGGCCAGTTCGCGCGCGACCAGCTGGGCAACGCGAGCCGCGAGCGATTGCCCGCCCTGCACCGCCAGCACGCGGCGGCCATCGTGTTCGAGCGTGAAGCCCACTTCGGGCCGGGCCATGGCGAGGCGACGCACGACATCCAGGCAGGCAGCATATTCGCTGCGCGGCGAGCGGAGGAACTTGCGCCGTGCCGGAATCTTGCCGAACAGGTCCTCGACCCGGATGCGGGTGCCCGGCGGCAGGGCGGCGGGACCGTCAGCAACTTGCTGGCCGTGGTCGACAACCTTCTGCCAACCGCTATCAGCCCCGCGCACCCGGCTTTCCATGGCAAAACGGGCAACGCTGGCGATTGAGGGCAGCGCCTCACCCCGAAAACCCAGCGTGGCAACAAGTTCTATCGCTTCGTCGGGCAACTTTGACGTGGCATGGCGTTCCAACGCCAGGGCCATGTCATCCGGGGTCATGCCGCAACCGTCGTCGGTCACTTCGATCAAACCCAGACCGCCCTCGACCAGGCGGACGGCGATGCTCGTCGCGCCGGCATCGATGGCGTTTTCGACCAGCTCTTTCAGCGCGGCAGCGGGACGCTCAACCACTTCACCCGCAGCGATGCGGTTCACGAGATTTTCGGGCAGGCGGCGGATCACGGGCATTGGCTCGCCGTTCTAGCGATGAACCGCACCGATTTCGAGACGGAAGCGCATCGGCAATCCCCTACTTTCAGACAAATTTTTGGCCTTTGGTCGCCCCTTGCGGTAATGAGCCGCGATTCACGCCAACCCTCTGGCCTTTGACTCCTGCGGATTACGCAGTAAATGGCTGGAAACAATACGGAATTTTCAATGGCTTCGTTCCTGTCCCGATTCTTCAAGTTTGGCTCGCAAAACATGGCAATCGACCTCGGAACGGCGAACACGCTGGTCTATGTGCAGGATCGTGGCGTCGTGCTGAACGAACCCTCGGTGGTTGCGATTGAGACGATCAACGGGATCAAGCGGGTCAAGGCCGTGGGCGACGATGCCAAGATGATGATGGGCAAGACCCCGGACAGCATCGAAGCGATCCGCCCGCTGCGCGACGGCGTTATCGCCGACATCGAAATCGCGGAAGAAATGATCAAGCACTTCATCCGCAAGGTGAACGGCAAGCGCACCAGCATGTTCTCGCCGCCGGAAATCGTGATCTGCGTGCCTTCGGGCTCGACCTCGGTCGAACGCCGCGCGATCCGCGATGCCGCCAGCAATGCCGGCGCCAGCCAGGTTTACCTGATCCTTGAACCGATGGCCGCGGCAATTGGCGCGGACATGCCCGTGACCGAACCGGTCGGCTCGATGGTGGTCGACATTGGTGGTGGCACGACCGAAGTCGCCGTGCTCTCGCTGCGCGGCCTGGCCTATACCACTTCGGTCCGCGTTGGCGGGGACAAGATGGACGAAGCGATCGTTTCCTACGTCCGCCGTCACCACAACCTGCTGATCGGTGAAGCCACGGCAGAGCGGATCAAGAAGGACTATGGCATTGCCATGGTCCCGACCGACGGGATCGGCGAAACGATCCAGATCAAGGGCCGCGACCTGGTGAACGGCGTGCCCAAGGAAATCACCATCACCCAGGCGAACATCGCCGAAGCCCTGTCCGAACCGATCGGCGCGATTATCGAAGGCGTGCGCATCGCGCTGGAGAACACCGCGCCCGAACTCGCGGCCGACATTGTCGACCAGGGCATCGTGCTGACCGGCGGCGGCGCGCTGATCCAGGGCCTGGACGATTACCTGCGCGAAGAAACCGGCCTGCCGGTCTCGATCGCCGAAGATCCGCTGTCCTGCGTTGCGCTGGGCACCGGCCGGGCGATGGAAGATCCGATCTATCGTGGCGTGTTGATGACGGCCTGATCGGCCACTGAAGGGGAGTAGGCACCTGATGGCGCCGTCGTCGAACCGGCGCCCCGGCAGTTCCCGCAGGGCGCAGTACTCGACATTTCTGGGCTACGTGATCGCCTTTTTGGGCGTAGCCGTGGGTGTCGGAGTTCTGCTGGTCTCGACGGGCAATGCCGGCGCCTTCTCAGCCTGGCGCAGCGGCGCAACCGATGTTGTGGCACCGGCAGCCGAGGCGGCCGCCGCCAGCCGCAGCGAGGGGCGCGGGGTCTGGGCGGCGCTGCAGGGCTATTTCACCTATGGCGCGCGCGTTGCCCGTAACGAACAGGAGCTGGCGGAAGCGCGGGTCCGGCTGGCTGAAGTTGCGGCACTCAAGGATGAGAACCGGCGCCTTAAGGCCCTGCTGGATATCAAGGATACCGAGCCCAAGCCGATCACCGTGGCCAGACTGATCGGATCAACCGCAGCAAGCACCCGCCGCTTCGCCTTGCTCAGCGCTGGCCGAAACCAGGGCGTTACGGTGGGAATGCCGGTGCGATCCCCGTTGGGCCTGGTTGGCCGGGTGCTGGAGACAGGTGAGCGCACGGCCCGCGTGCTGCTGATCACCGACACCGAGAGTGTCGTGCCGGTTCGGCGGGCTAGCGATGGCGTTCCCGCATTTGCAACCGGCCGGGGCGACGGCACGATCCAATTGCGGCTGATCAACCTTGGGACCAACCCTCTGAAGATTGGTGACGCCTTCGTGACGTCCGGCTCTGGCGGCTTGTACTGGCCCGGAACGGCGATTGCCGTGGTGACCCGCGTGAACCGCGACGGCGCAATTGCCCGCGCGCTCAGCGATCCCGGCACGACCGAATTTGTGCAGGTTCAGCCCCTGTGGGAGGAAGGCACCGCAGCGCAACAGCTGGCAGCGCCTACCGCCGCATCGGCCGGAGCGAAATGATGCCGGTTCCGATCCCGGAACAGTTGAAGGACATCACCCGCCCCCGGATCAATCGGGCCCCCTCCCCCGTGCTTGCGCTCTCGCTTCCGTGGATTCTGGTAATGTTCGGCAGCCTCAGCCCGGCTTCGCCAGTCATTGCGTCAGCTCCGATACTGCCGCCGCTGGGCTTTCTGTTCCTGCTGGGGTGGTTGCATCTGCGGCCGGGGGTTTTCCCGGTCTGGGCCGGCCTGCCGCTCGGCCTGTTCGATGATCTGTTTAGCGGACAGCCGCTGGGTTCCGCGATGGTGCTGTGGTCGGTTGCCTCGATCGGTATGGACTACGTCGAAACCCGCTTTCCGTGGCGCGGCTTCCTGCAGAATTGGCTGGTGGCATCCGCCGTAATCACCGGGTACCTGTTGATGGCCGCATGGTTTGCCGGGGTCCACCGGCAGCCGGACCTGCTGCTGGCCATGTTGCCACAGATTGGCCTCTCAATTCTGGCCTATCCCCTCGCCGTCCGCTTCGTTGGTCTGTTTGATCGGCTGCGGCTCATTCCGATCCGGGTGGTCTGATGCTGATAGGATCGAGCCAGCACGTCAGCTCGGGCACACTGAAGAACGCCTATGATCGGCGGGCCATGTTGATCGGCGGGTTACAGGCGGCGGTGGGCGTGCTGCTGGCAGGCCGGGTGGCCTGGATCAGCCTTGCGCAGAACAAGAAATACACGCTCGCCTCGGAAAGCAACCGGGTCAACCTAACGCTCATTTCGCCCCGCCGCGGCGCCATTCTGGATCGCAATGGCGCGCCGATTGCGGCCAATCGGGCAGACTTCCGCGTTGACCTGATCCCCGATCGCCTGGTCGATCCCGAACGTACGCTGAGCGAGCTTGGCCGCCTGCTCAAGCTCAACGATGTGCGGATCAAGGACCTCAAGGACAAGCTGGAAAAGGCGCGCGGGTTCCAGCCTGTCGAAGTCGCCGCTGGGCTCGATTGGGACAGTTTTGCCGCGATCTCGGTCCGCCTGCCGGACCTGCCAGGCGTGCTGGCACAGCGCAGCTTCTCACGCTGGTATCCGACAGGGCCATCGGTTGGGCACCTGATCGGCTATGTCGGCCCCGCATCAGCCGAGGATTACGAAAAGGAACGGAACCCGCTGCTGGTCACGCCGGGCTTCAAGATCGGCAAGGACGGGCTGGAAAAGCGGTTCGAGACGATCCTGCGCGGAACACCCGGCGCGCGGCGGGTCGAGGTGACCGCCAGTGGCAAGGTGGTCCGCGACCTCGAAATGCGCGAGGACGTGCCGGGCCAGCCTCTGCATCTCGCGATCAACGCCCCGTTGCAGGATTATGCCGCCCGCCGCCTGGGGCTGGAATCCGGTTCAGTTGTGGTGATGGATTGCCTGACGGGCGATATACTCGCGATGGCATCGATGCCGAGTTATGATCCCAACAGCTTTTCCGATGGGATCGGCCGCATCGAATGGAAGATGCTGTCCGAGGATGACCACGTCCCGCTGCGCAACAAGGTGCTACGTGGGCTCTATCCGCCCGGTTCAACCGTAAAGCCGATGGTGGCGCTGTCGTTCCTTGAAGCCGGGCTCGACCCGGATGAAAGCGTATTCTGCGGCGGGGGCCTGCGGGTAGGCAACCGGGTGTTCGGCTGCTGGAACCGCAAGGGCCATGGTCAGGTCAATATGGCCAAGGGCATTTATCAGTCCTGCGACGTTTACTTCTATCACTTCGCCCAGCGGATCGGGATGGACCCGATCGCCGCCATGGCCCGCCGCCTTGGGCTTGGCCAGAAATTCGACCTGCCGGTGGTCGGCCAATCCTATGGCACGGTTCCCGATGCCGCCTGGAAAATGCGAAAGTACAGCAAGCCCTGGGCTGTCTTCGACACGGTAAACGCCACGATCGGTCAGGGGTACATGCTCGTCAATCCGCTCCAGCAAGCGGTGATGGCCGCGCGGATTGCCAGCGGCAAGCAGTTGCAGCCGCGGCTGTTGCTGGATCGCAAGGCACCGGCAGTGCCCTCAATGGGCTTCAACCCGGAGCATCTGGCCTATGTCCACAAGGCCATGTTCGACGTCGTCAATGGCCCCGGCACGGCCGGCCGGGCCCGCCGGCCCTTCCCCGACATCCAGATCTCGGGAAAAACCGGGACCGCCCAGGTGGTTGGTCTGCACCTGTCAAACGGCAAGTCGGGCCCCTGGAAGTATCGCGACCACGGCCACTTCATCTCCTTCGCCCCGTTTGACAATCCGCGCTATGCCTGCGCCGTGGTCATCGAACACGGCGGCGGATCGTCGGCCGCCTATCCGATTGCGCGTGACGTCATGACCTTCCTGTTCGATCCGGCCAAAGCCATGGCGGTCCTGCTGGAGATGGAAGCCGGCTGGGGTGGCACCCCGCAACAGCGGATGGCCGCGCGTTATGGTGCCTACGAAGCCAAGTATGGCACCAGTGCGCCCAAGCCGGCCGAGGAAAACCCGGTCGAAAGCGCCGATGCCGCGGCAGCGGCGGCCGGTGCCCGCCCAGTGCCCGAACAGACCGAAGCCGCTGCACCACGTCCAGAGGACACCGGAGCCGCCGCGGCCAGCCAAACCACGCCTGCCCCGGCAGCGCCAGCGAGTGCGCCACAATGAGGGCCGGTGTCATCCCGGCCGCCATCGAGCGGCAACCCTGGGGCATCATCCTGCCGCTGGTGGTGCTGACCACCTTTGGTTCGGCCGTGCTCTATTCGGCGGCGGGCGGCAGCTTCCAGCCCTGGGCGCTGCAGCACCTTATCCGCTTTGGCGTGTTCCTGGCCATGGCCATGGTCATTGCCCGCCTGCCGCAATCACTGTTCAGGATGGCCGCGTACCCGGCCTATGGCGCGCTGGTTGTCCTGCTGATGCTGGTCGACCTGATCGGCGCTGTCGGTGGAGGCAGCCAACGCTGGCTCAACCTTGGCTTCATGCAATTGCAGCCATCGGAAATGATGAAGCCGGCGATCGTCCTGGCCTATGCCCGGTTCTATGACACTTTGCCGCCAGCCATGACGCACAACTGGCGTTCGCTGATCCCGGCGCTGGGCTTGCTGGGGGTCCCGGCGCTGCTGGTCATGCTGCAACCGGACCTAGGCACGGGCCTGGCGATTACCTTTGGGGCAGTGGCAGTGATGTTCATGGCCGGCTTGCCGATGAAGTGGTTCGTCGGCGCTGGCGCCGCCGGGATAGTCGCTGCGCCAATCGCCTTTTTCACCCTGTTGCACGACTATCAGCGCAAGCGCGTCTTGGTGTTTCTGGACCCGGAGGGGGATCCGCTGGGTTCCGGCTATCACATTTCCCAATCAAAGATTGCGATCGGCTCTGGCGGCCTGTTCGGCAAAGGCTTCGGCAATGGCTCGCAAAGCCATCTGGAGTATTTGCCCGAAGCCCACACCGACTTTGTCTTTGCGACCATGGGCGAGGAATGGGGCCTGGTCGGTGCGTTGTTCGTGCTGTTCATCTTCATGCTGATCCTGCGCTGGGGCTGGCGCGTGGCGCAGAATGCGCCGGATCGGTTCTCGCGCCTGCTGGCCGCCGGCATGACCTGTACCGTATTCTTTTATGTTGCCATCAACTTGCTGATGGTGGTGGGCCTTGCACCGGTGGTGGGCATCCCCCTGCCCTTCATGAGCCATGGCGGTTCCTCGATGATGACCAACATGATCTGCCTGGGCACGATTATGGCCGTTGATCGCTGGAGCCGACGCAGCAACAGCATTGCCAGTTAGAAAAAGCCGACTTGCCCCCTTTTCACCGGCGAAACAGCCGCTATAGGGAGCGCTCCCGACGATTCGGGACTTCGCGGAGTACCGCCCGTGTGGACGCATAGCTCAGTTGGTAGAGCAGCTGACTCTTAATCAGCGGGTCCTAGGTTCGAGCCCTAGTGCGTCCACCACCCCCTTACATCACATTGCATTCCGCAATCCTGGGCCCTTGGTGTAACCTGGGATTGACGCACCGCTCCGAAATGGCATGGTGCATTGCAAAGCAAAACCGAATTTGCATGCGGAGGGGATTATGCGTCGGAAGATGATGCTGGCAGCGCTGCTGCTGGGCACGAGCGGGCTGATGGCCGGCTGCGATCAGGTCAAGCACGCTTTCAGCAAGAGCGATGCCGAGATCAAGGAAACCGAATATCCGGAGAAGGTGCTGTGGGGCGATACCCACGTGCACACCGCCAACTCGGTTGACGCCTTCGGCTTTGGCGTGCGCCTGACGCCGGAAGACGCGCTGCGCTTTGCCCGGGGTGAGGAAGTCACCTCGACCACCGGCGTAAAGGCCAAGCTGCCCCGTCCGCTCGACTTCATGGTCATCACCGACCACGCAGAGGGTCTGGGGGCGACGAAGGCACTGTACGACGCACCGCGTCTGCTGATCACTGATGCCCGGATGCGGCGTTGGTACGACATGATGCATGAAGGCCCCGAAGGCTCGCAGCGTGCCATGGCCGAACTGCTGGATGCCCGTGGCCGCAATGATCTGCCCGAGGCCATGCTTAACCAGTCTGATGCCGCCGAACGCACCAAGTCGGTCTGGAAATCAAACATGAAGACCATCGAGGAGTATAACGAGCCCGGCAAGTTTACTGCCTTCCACGGCTTTGAATACACCTTGATGCAGGGCGGCAACAACCTTCACCGCAACGTGATTTTCCGCGACGGCGCCGATAAGGTTGGCAAGATTTCACCGATTGACCCGACCTACAAGGCGACCCCGGACGAGATCTGGAACTTCATGGAAGCCTATGAGAAATCGACCGGCGGTCGGGTGTTGGCGATCCCGCACAATTCGAACCTTTCCAACGGCCTGATGTTCGAACTGACCCAGCCCGGCGGCGGGCCGATGACGGCGGCCTATGCCAAGCGTCGCGCCAGGCTGGAACCGGTGGTGGAAATCACCCAGATCAAGGGCGACAGCGAGGCGCACCCCTTCCTCTCTCCCAACGATGAATTCGCCGGCTTTGGTGTGGCCGGTTGGGATATGAACAACCTGCTGGGCAACCAGAACAAGACGCCGAGCATGTATGCCGGTGAATATGTTCGCGAAGCCTTGAAGCGCGGCCTGCTGCTGGAATCGCAGATGGGCGTGAACCCCTATAAGTTCGGGGTAATCGGCTCGACCGATACGCACACCGGCCTCTCGACCGCCGACGATAACCAGTTCTTTGGCAAGCACACCGGCAACGAGCCGAACCCCAAGCGTGCGATGCAGGAACAGAACCTGGGTACCCGCAAGGGTCGGTTTGGCTGGCACTACCTCGCCAGCGGCTATGCCGCGGTCTGGGCGAAGGCCAACACCCGCGCCGCAATCTTCGACGCGATGGAGCGGCGCGAAGTCTATGCCAGCACCGGCCCGCGCATGACTGTCCGCTTTTTTGGCGGTTGGGATTTCAAGGCTGATGACCTGAAGGGCAACTGGGTTCAGGCCGGCTACAAGCGTGGCGTGCCGATGGGCGGCGAACTTTCAGGCGGCAAGAAGGGCGCGCCCAGCTTCATCGTTTCGGCCCTGAAGGACCCGATTGGCGCGAACCTTGATCGCGTTCAGGTGGTCAAGGGTTGGGTCGACAAGGCCGGCAAGAGCCACGAAAAGGTCTTCAACGTCGTGTGGAGCGATCCGGCCAAGCGCAAGCTGGCTGGCGGCAAGCTGCCGGCTGTGGGGGACACGATCGACCTGGCGACTGCCACTTACAAGAACACAATCGGCGCGGCCAACCTGGCGACCGTGTGGACCGATCCGGAATTCGATCCGGCAGTGCGCTCGTTCTATTACCTGCGCGTGCTTGAAATCCCGACCCCACGCTGGACGGCTTACGATGCCGTGCGTTTCAAGCTGAAGCTGCCGCCCGAAGTGCAGGTCAAGCAACAGGAACGCGCCTATACCTCGGCGATCTGGTACAATCCGGCTAAGTCGTAAGGAGCAGGCATGACCGTCTGGCGCACACGCGCAGCAGCCCTGCTGCGCGAACCCCTGGTGCACTTTCTTGCGGCAGGGGCGCTGGTTTTTCTCGCTCTGTCCGGTCGTGCGCCAGACGCTGGTGAACGCCGGATCGTGGTCAATGAGGCGGTCGTCGCAGGGCTGGTCAATGGCTATGTCCAGTCATTCCGGAGACCGCCGACCGACGAAGAACTCGATGGGCTGATCCGCGACTATGTCCGCGGCGAAGTCTATTACCGAGAGGCATTGCGGCTTGGGCTGGATCGCGATGATGATGTCGTCAAGAAACGGCTGCGCAACAAGATGCTGGCGATCGCCGGAGCCGAAGCGGAAGCGACCAAGCCGAGTGACAGCCAATTGCAGGCGCTGCTCGACAAGGACCCGGCACGTTACGGGGAACCGCCCCGCTACACGCTGGAGCAGCGCTACCTCGGCGCGGACAGTCCGGCCTTGCGCGCAGCAATCCGCTCAGCGCTGAACAAGGCTCAAGCGGGTGCGGCGCCGGACCTGCCGGCGCAGCCAATCCCTCTGCCCGCGCGTCTGGATGCGGCCCCGCTGTTCGATATCGCCACCCAATTTGGTGATGACTTCGCCGATGGCCTGGCCAAGGCGCCAATCGGACAATGGACGGGACCGATCGTTTCCGGGTTCGGCCTGCACGTCATCAAAATCGAACGCCG